>NZ_JBJGZF010000025.1:0-46561 GCF_054050375.1 Geodermatophilus sp. SYSU D00879 | reverse complement strand
CCCCCCCCCGCCCCCCCCCCCCCCCCCCCCCCCGCCCCCCCCCCCCCCCGCCCCCCCCCCCCCCCCCCCGGCCCCCCCCCCCCCCCCCCCCCCCCCCCCGCCCCCCCCCCGCCCCCCCCCCGGACTCAGCCGGTGGGCGGGTCCGAGAAGCCGGCCGCCAGGCCGTCGTCCTGGGGACCGCCGTCGTCGGGCAGCGGCGCCTCGTCCTCGGCCGCGCGCACCTCGGCCTCGGTGCCGTCCGGCGGGGCGTCGACGCCGCGCGTCAGCTCGGCGAGCAGGCGCTGCTCGTCGGGGCGCAGGTCGCCGCCGCCGAGGTGCTCCCCCGGCTGGCCGGCGTCCGAGCCGGAGGCCATGCCGCTGTCGGGGAGGTCCGGGTCGGTCATCGCGGGAAGTTGGGCTCGAGGCGCGGCACCACCTGCATCTCCGGCACGAACGCCGAGGGGTGCAGCAGGAGCAGCGTGCGGACGGTGTCGGCCACCGCCGACGGCGGCATCATCAGGTGCCCGGGGATGCCCCACTGCTCCATCATCGGCGTGTCCATCGCCGCCGGGATGACGCTCATGACCCGCGCCGGGAAGGGCCGCTCGCTGCCGTCCTCGAGCGTCACGGCCTTCTCCCGCAGCTCGCGCTGGATGCAGCGGGTGGCGTTGAGGAAGCCGGCCTTGGAGCCGTTGTAGGCGATCGCGCCGCTGCCCGAGGTGATCGCCGACAGCGACACCACGTGCACGACGTCGGCGGTACGGCCCTCCGGCAGGTGCTGGACCCGCTTCACGAACTCGCTGGTGAGGAAGATCGGGCCCTCGCAGTTGACCGCCATGACCCGGCGGTAGTCGTCGAGGTCGATGTCGGTGACGTAGCCCGGGCGGTCGATGCCGGCCACGTTGACCAGGACGTCGAAGGCGTCGCCGTGCTGGTCGAAGAGCCGGGCCACGACCTCGCGGCGGCTGGCGTCGTCGGTGACGTCCAGCGGGACGACCTCGGCGCTGCCGCCCGCGTCGGTCACCAGCTCGCGGGTGCGCTCGCTGCCGTCGGCGTCGATGTCGGCGACGACGACGTGCGCGCCGGCCTCCGCCAGCGACACGCACGTCGCCCGGCCCAGCCCGCTGGCCCCGCCGGTGACCAGCGCCACGCGGCCCTTCAGGTCCCCTGCCACCCGTTCCTCCGTCCTCCGGCCCCCACCGGTACACGACCGACGGGACCGTGATCACGATGCGTCCCCGCCACTCTCGCCGAGGTCCGCGCGGCCCGCAGGTCGGAGCGGTCAGGCCGGGGAGGACCAGACGTCGGCGAGGGTCACCGTCTGCAGCTGCCGGGTCTCGATCAGCTCCAGCATCCGGTCGAGCACGGTGGTGATGGCCGGCTGGTTGGCGTGGCCGACGATGATCGCCCGGGCGGCGAACCACTGCTCCGCGGCGGCCATGAGCTCCTCGGCGCCGACCGCGCGGGCGTCGTCGAAGGTGCCGTTCCACATGACCGTGGTCGGGTGGCCGAGGTCGGCGGCGATGGCGTCGACGCGCTCGTCGTGCGAGCCGAACGGCGGCCGCCAGAACGGGGTGTCGGTGACGCCGAGGGTGCGGCGCATGAACTCCTGGTTGCGCCGCAGTTCCTCGGCCACCTCGGCGTCGGAGACGGTGGTGAGGTCCGGGTGCGACCAGGTGTGGTTGCCGAAGGCGACCTGGCCGGACTCGATCAGCGGCCACAGGTCGCGGGCGTTGTCGCCCCACGTGCGGTAGCTGCCGTTGGGGAAGAACGTCAGCCGGGTGCCGGTCTCGCGGGCGAGGGTGACCAGCGCCGCGACCACCTCGCCGTCGCTGCCGTCGTCGATGGTCAGGGCCAGCTGGTTGCCCCGGCCGGGGATCTGGTCGACGACGCCGGCCGGGGCGGGGACGGCGACCAGCCCGCCCGGGGCCGTGGGCTCGGCGGCCGCGGCGGGCGGCGGGGCGACGAGGTCGGGTGCCGCCAGGTCCAGCTCGGCGGCGCCGCGCCCGACGGCGGCCCCGGCGAGTCCGGTGGCGAGCAGGAGGAGGAAGCCCCGGCGGTCCACGCGGCGGACGCTAGGAGGGCGCTCCGGCGCGTCCGGCGCAGCGACACGAGCGGCCGGGCGCGCCCGCCACCGTCCGTGTCCCGGCGACTACCGCCTTTTGCCTGCGCAAGGCGGACTCAGGCCGCCGGCACCAGCCCGGCCTGCTCGATCAGGCGCGCCTGCTCGCGGCACCAGGGCGACCACTCGTCGCGCTCGGAGTCCTCCTGGCGGCGGCGGAACGCCGCCCACTCCAGCAGCTCCCACTCCCCCACCTCGGCCGGGTCGGGGTCGGGCGTGCCGGTGAAGCGCCCCAGGTAGACCGGGCAGACCTCGTTCTCGACGACGCCGCGGAACTCGGCGCAGTAGCGGTAGCCGGGCAGCGCCGGGCGCAGGTCGGCCACCTGAAGGCCCAGCTCCTGGGAGGCGCGGCGGGCGATCGCGGCGCCGTCGTCCTCGCCGGGGCCGGGGTGGCCGCAGACGGTGTTGGTCCACATGCCCGGGAAGGTCTGCTTGCCCGCGGCGCGGCGGGTGACCAGCAGCCGGCCGTCGTCGGCGAACAGGTAGGCGGAGAACGCGCGGTGCAGCGGCGTCTCGCCGTGGTGCACGAGCGGCTTGGGCATCGTGCCGATCGGCGTCCCGTCGTCGTCGACCAGCACGATCAGCTCCGTCGCGGTCACCGTCACTCCCCCATCGTCCCCGACGCGGGGGGTTCCGGCAGCCGCCGGGCGGGCACCGGAGGGGCATGCAGGGGTTCCGGAACGACGGCCTGACCTTCGACGTCCGCGACGACGGCCCGCCCGGCGGCGAGCCGGTGGTGCTCCTGCACGGCTTCCCGCAGGACGCCGGCGCCTTCGACCGGATGGCTCCGCTGCTGCACGCCGCGGGCCTGCGCACCCTGGCGTTCGACCAGCGCGGCTACAGCCCCGGCGCCCGGCCGCGCGGGCGGTCGGCATACCGGCTGCGGGCGGTGGCCGGCGACGTCCTGGCCCTGCTGGACGCCGCGGGGCTGAAGAGCGCGCACGTCGTCGGGCACGACTGGGGCGGCGCGGTCGCCTGGGCGCTGGGCGCCTGGCACCCCGACCGGGTGCGCACGCTGACCTCGCTGTCCACGCCGCACCCGGCCGCGGTGGCGCGCGCGGTGCTCACCAGCGACCAGGGGCTGCGCTCGTCCTACATGGCCGCCTTCCAGGTCCCCGTGCTGCCCGAGCGGCTGCTGCTCGCCCGCGGCGGCGCGGCGCTGCGCGGCGTGCTGGAGAACGGCGGGCTGCCCGCGGACGCCGTCGACCGGTACGTCGAGCGCATGCGCGAGCCGGGGGCGCTGTCGAGCGCGCTGGCCTGGTACCGGGCGGTGTCCTTCGGCGCCCGGGACGCCGTCGGCGAGGTCACCGCGCCGGCGCTGCACGTGTGGAGCACCGGCGACACGTTCCTCGGCCGCGCCGCCACCGAGCGCACGCGCGACCACGTGCGCGGCCCCTACCGGCTCGAGGTGCTCGAGGACGTGCCGCACTGGATCCCCGAGCTCGCCGCCGAGCGCACCGCCGCACTCGTCGTCGAGCACACCCGGGCGGCGGCCTGAGGCTCAGGCCTCCGGCGGCTCGGACAGCGGCAGCCGCACCACGAACCGGGTGTTCCCCGGCTCCGAGCGCACCTTGATCACCCCGCCGTGCCGGTTGGTGACGATGCGCCAGGCGACGTCCAGCCCGAGGCCGGTGCCGTGTCCCACCGGCTTGGTGGTGAAGAACGGCTCGAACACCCGGCGCCGCATGGTCTCCGGGATGCCCGGGCCGGTGTCGGCGACCTCGACGACGGCGTTGTCGCCGTCGACGGCGGTGCGCAGGGTGAGCGTGCCCTCCCCCGCCATCGCGTCGAGGGCGTTGTCGATGAGGTTGGTCCACACCTGGTTGAGCTCGGCGGCGTAGGCCGGCACCGGCGGCATCGACCGGTCGTACTCCTTGACCACGCGGATCCCCGGCCCGGTCTTCGCGCTGAGCATGACCAGCGTCGCGTCCAGCCCGGCGTGCGGGTCGGTGAGCTGGTGCGGCGTGCGGTCGACCTGCGAGTACTGCTTGGCCGCGCCCACCAGGTGGGAGATCCGCGAGGTGCTGTCGAGGATCTCGGCGAGCAGCATCTCGGTCTCGACGGTGTAGGCCAGCCAGCGCAGCGCCGGCTCGAGGAAGTCGGGTTCGACGGCGTCGGCGACCGCCTCCAGCGACGTCGGGTCCAGCCCGGCCGGGACGAACACCGACGCCAGCTCCCAGGGCCGGTCGACGCCGTGGTCCTCGAGCCAGTCGCCGAGCTCGTCCTCCCGGTCCGACCGCTCCAGCGCGCTCAGCTCGGCCGCGCTGCCGATGCCCGCGACGAACCGCTCCTGCAGCTCGGTCAGCCGGCGCAGCTGGGAGCCGTCGAAGGTGCCGTCGGCCAGCAGCGCGAGCTTGTGCCGCATGCCGGCGACCCGCTCGCGCAGCGCCGCGGTGGCCCGGGACGCGGCCGCGGCCGGGTTGTTGAGCTCGTGGGTGAGCCCCGCGGTCAGCTTGCCCAGCGCCAGCAGCCGCTCCCGCTGGCCGACCAGCTCCTCGGAGTTGCGCGTGCCCAGGAACAGGCCCTGCAGCAGGTGGACGGCCATCGGGTACCAGCGGCGGAACACCGCGGCGAACTCGGCGGCGGGCAGCGCCAGGAAGGTGCAGTCGGTGACCGCGCGCACCGTCGCCGGGTAGACCTGCGGGACCTGGTCGCCGAGGTAGAACTGCACCGCGCCGCTGAACACGCCCGGCTGGTCGGTGCGCGTGGTCTCCACCTCGTCGCGGCCCACCCGCCGGACCATCCGCAGCGTGCCGGTCAGGAGCACGTAGAAGCACTCGGCCGGCTCGCCCTCGGTCGAGACGTCGCTGCCGGCGGGGAACGCGACGACGTCGCCGGTCTCCGCCACCCACGCCAGCTGCGCCTCGTCGAGGTCGGTGAACAGGAACAGCTCCCGCAGCCGCGCGGGCTCCAGGCGGGTGGGCGCGGTCACCGGTCCTCCAGGTACCGGTGCACCAGCGTGACCGCCATGGCGCCCTCGCCGACGGCGGAGGCCACCCGCTTCACCGACTGGGCGCGGACGTCGCCGGCGACGAACACGCCCGGGACGCTGGACTCGAGGAAGAACGGGTCGCGCTGCAGCCGCCAGCCCGGGGGCCGCTCGCCGTCGACGAGCAGCTCCGGGCCGGTGAGCACGAACCCGCGCTCGTCGCGGGCGAGGACGCCGTCGAGCCAGTCGGTGCGCGGCTCGGCGCCGATGAAGACGAACAGGTGCGACGTCGGCACGGTCTCCACCCGGCCGGAGCGGTCGCTGAGCTCGATCTGCTCCAGGTGGTCGTCGCCCAGCACGGCGGTCACCGTGGTGCCGGTCCGGACGACGACGTTCGGGATCGCGGCCAGCTGCTGCACCAGGTAGTGCGACATGGACGCCTCCAGCGAGGAGCCGCGGACCACCAGCGTGACGCAGCTGGCGTGCCGGGAGAAGAACACCGCCGACTGCCCCGCCGAGTTCGCCCCGCCGACGACGTAGACCGGCTGGTCGGCGCAGGCCTCGGCCTCGGTGATCGCCGAGCCGTAGTAGACGCCGCGGCCGGTGAACCCGTCGGCGCCCGGGGCCGGCAGCGTCCGGTAGGCGACGCCGGTGGCCAGCACGACCGCGTGCGCGGCGATGCTGCCGCCGTCGGCGAAGTGCACCACCCGGGCCGAGCCGCGGACCTCGAGCGCGGTCACCTTGCGCGCGGTGAGCACCTCGGTGCCGAACCGGATGGCCTGCCGCCGGGCGCGCTCGGCCAGCTGCCCGCCGGAGACGCCGTCGGGGAAGCCGAGGTAGTTCTCGATCCGGCTGCTCTGCCCGGCCTGCCCGCCGGTGGCCTGCCGCTCGACCAGCACGGTGCGCAGCCCCTCGGAGGCGCCGTAGACGGCGGCGCCGAGCCCCGCCGGGCCGCCGCCGACCACGATCAGGTCGTAGAAGTCGGTGCTCGGCTCGACCGTGAGCCCGACCGCGGCGGCGAGCTCGGCCTCGGTCGGCGCGAGCAGCGCCTCCCCGCCCGGCGGCACCACGACCGGGACGTCGTCGGGACCCGCGCCGGCCGCGGCGAGCAGCCGCCGCCCCTCGGGCTCCTCGACGCTGTACCAGCGGTACGGGACGGCGTTGCGGGCCAGGAAGTCCCGGGCCGCGAACGACGGCGCCGACCAGTGGTGGCCGACCAGCTTGACGTCCTCGACGGCGGTGTCGGGGCTGGCCTCCCAGGACGCGACCATGGCGTCGACGACCGGGTAGAGCTTCTCCTCGGGCGGCTCCCACGGCTTGAGCAGGTAGTGGTCGACGTCGACGAGGTTGATCGCCTGGATGGCGGCGTCGGTGTCGGCGTAGGCGGTGAGCAGCGCCCGGCGCGCCCGGGGGAAGAGGTCCATCGCCTGCTCGAGGAACTCGATGCCGTTCATCCCGGGCATCCGGTAGTCGGCGAGCACCGCCGCCACCCGGTCCCCGCGCAGCTTGAGCTCCCGCAGCGCCCCGAGCGCCTCCTCGCCGGAGGAGGCCCGGACCACCCGGAACCGCTCGCCGTAGTGGCGGCGCAGGTCGCGCGCCACCGCCCGGGACACCCCGGGGTCGTCGTCGACGGTGAGCAGGACGGGCCGGGCCCGCCCGGCGGGCTCGGGGGCCTGGGTCACTGGTCCTCCAGGGGGTCGGGGCCGCGGGGACCGCCCCCGCGGGCCGGGCGGGAGCCCACGGGCTCGCGCGGGTACAGCTGCGGGCCCTCGACGTTGCAGTGCGGGTACTCCTCGACCGGCAGCCGCCCCTCGGCCTCCGCGGTGCGCAGCGGCCGGCGGATCCCGGCGAGGGCGACGAGCGCGCCCGCGACCAGCAGCGCGGCGCAGACGAGCACCGCCGTCCGGAAGCCGGCGCCGAAGGCGGCGGGGTCGGTGTAGTCGTCGCCGCCGATGCCCGCCACGACCGGGACGACGGCCACCGCGAGGAGGCTGGCCGCCCGGGCGACGGCGTTGTTGACCCCGGACGCGACGCCGGCGTACCGGTCGTCGGCGGAGTCGAGGACGGTCGCGGTGAGCGGGGCGACCAGCAGGGTCAGCCCGGCGCCGAACACGACCGTGGCCGGCAGGACGTCGAGCAGGTAGGAGGCGTCCTCGCCGATCCGCAGCATGAGCAGCAGGCCGGCGGCCGACAGCAGCGGCCCGAGGGTCATCAGCGGCCGCGGCCCGATGCGCTGGGCGAGGGCGCCGGCCCGCGAGGAGAACAGCAGCATGAGCACGGTGACGGGCAGCAGCGCGGTCCCCGCCAGCAGTGGGCTGTAGCCGGACACGACCTGCAGCTGCAGCACCAGCAGCACGAAGACGACCCCGAGCGGGGCGTAGACCAGGAGCGTCACCACGTTGGCGGAGGTGAACTGCCGGCTGCGGAAGAGCACGGGCGGCACCAGCGGGTGGCGGGAGCGACGCTGCACGACGACGAAGGCGGCCAGCGCGACCACCGCGGCGATCCCCCAGGCCCAGACCGCCGGCCCGGGGCTCGGCCCGCCGGCGGCGGTGAGGGCGTAGGTGAGCCCGCCGAGGCCGACGACCACCAGGACGGTCCCGGTCCAGTCCAGCCCGGGCGCGGCGGCGGGGTCGCGGGTCTCGGGCACGTGCCGGGCCGCGACGAAGACGATCACGACGGCCAGCGGGATGTTGACCAGGAAGACCGCCCGCCAGCTCCACTCCACCAGCCAGCCGCCGACGAAGGGCCCGACCGCGCCGGCCACCCCGCCCAGCCCCGACCACGCGCCGACCGCCGCGGCGCGGTCCTCCCCGGCGAAGGACGCCGAGATGATCGCCAGGCTGCCCGGGGTCAGCAGTGCTCCCCCGACCCCCTGCAGCGCGCGGGCGACCACGAGCGTCCCGGTGTCCGGGGCCAGCCCGCACAGCAGCGACGCGGCGGCGAACCAGACGACGCCGACGACGAACACGCGCCGCCGGCCGAACCGGTCGCTGAGCGAGCCGCCGAGCAGGATCAGCGAGGCGAGGGTGAGCGTGTAGGCGTTCACCGTCCACTGCAGCCCGGTGAACCCGGAGCCGAGGTCGGCGCCGATGCGCTCGAGGGCCACGTTGACCACGGTGC
Organism: Geodermatophilus sp. SYSU D00879; assembly: GCF_054050375.1. Taxonomy (NCBI): domain Bacteria; kingdom Bacillati; phylum Actinomycetota; class Actinomycetes; order Geodermatophilales; family Geodermatophilaceae; genus Geodermatophilus; species Geodermatophilus sp. SYSU D00879. Next base: position 38,408 of record NZ_JBJGZF010000025.1, on the reverse strand, counting down.
TGTCCAGCAGCGCCAGGCTGGACCCCAGGACGGTGGTCAGCAGCACCCACCGCCCCCGCGGGGTGCCCATCCGCAGGCCCTCCGCCGGGGTCGGCTGCACCCGGGACGTCACCTGAGCGCCACCTCGATCCCCCACCGGTGCCGGGCAGCGCGCGTGCGCTGCTCCGAGGCCCGGCGACGTCGGCGGATGCCTGTGGCCGCGAGCCTCGCCCCGCCGGTCGCGGGCTGTCAATCACCCCGGGCGGCGGCCGGGGCGCATGGACGCCGCCGGTCCGGGGCACCCCGTGCCCCCACCCCCGATCCCCAGGGAGCCACCATGTCGCTCGCCACCACGCCCCGCCGCCGCAGCTGGCGCCTGGCCGCCGTCGGCCTCGCCCTCGCCGCGTCCCCGTTCACCGTCGCCGCCTGCGGCTCCGACGTCGTCAACGACGAGGTGGAGCAGAACGTCGAGGAGGGCGTCGACGAGGCCGAGCAGGAGGTCGAGGACGCCACCGACGGCGAGGACTCGGACGGCTGACCGCACCGGATGCAGAGACCTCTTTGCAAAGAGGTCTCTGCATCTCTAGCGTGGGGGGCGTGTCCGAGAACGCCCCCGAGGAGACCGTCGACGTCACCGACCCGCGGACGCTGCGGGCGCTGGCGCACCCGATCCGCACCGGGCTGCTCGCCCTGCTGCGGTCGGAGGGGCCGTCCACGGCCTCCCGGCTGGGCCAGCGCCTGGGCGAGAGCAGCGGGACGACCAGCTACCACCTGCGCCAGCTCGCCGACCTCGGCTTCGTCGAGGAGGTGGCCGGCCAGGGCACCGCGCGCGAGCGCTGGTGGCGCGCGCGGCACCGCAGCACCCGGTGGCGCACCGAGGACCTGGTCGGCCAGCCCGGTGGCCGCGAGGTCGTCGAGGAGCTGACCCACCAGTCGCTGGGCCGGCAGCGCCGGATGCTCGCCGCGCACGCCGAGCAGCGCGAGGCCCTCGAGCCGGTCTGGCGCGACGCCGTCTCGCTCAACGACTGGGCGCTGCACCTGTCGCCGGAGGCCACCGCCGCGCTCACCGAGGAGCTCAACGGCGTGCTCGCCCGCTGGCGGGCCGAGCGCGAGGAGCCCGGCCAGCCGCTGGTCCACGTGCTGCTGGACCTCTTCCCGCTCACCGAGGACCCGGCGTGAGCGCGCCGCTGACCGTCCGCTCGGCCGGCCGCCGGTTCGTCGGGCTGACCGCGCTGCGCTGGCTCCCGATCGGGCTCGCCGCGCCGGTGTCGGTGCTGCTGGCCGCCTCGCGCGGGCTCTCCCCGGCGGACGTCGGCGTCGTCGTCGCGGTGTACTCGCTGGTCACCCTCCTGCTGGAGCTGCCCACCGGCGGGCTGGCCGACGCGATCGGCACCCGGCAGGTCCTCGTGCTGTCCGGGCTGATGACCGCCGCCGGGCTGGTCGCCTCGGCCCTCGCGCACTCCGTCGCGGCCTTCGCGGTGGCGTGGGCGCTCAAGGGCGTCGGCCGGGCGCTGGACTCCGGGCCGCTGGAGGCCTGGTACGTCGACGCCGTCCACGCCGCCGACCCGTCCGCGGACGTGACCCCGGGACTGTCCCGCGCGGGCGCCGCCGACGGGGCCGGCCTGTGCCTGGGCGCGGTGCTCGGCGGGCTGCTGCCCCTGGTGGCGGTGGGCACGGGCGACGCGGTGCTCGTGCTGCCGGTGCTGGCCGCCGCGGTGGTGGCGCTGCTGGCGGTGGCCGCCGTCGCGGGGCTCGTCGTCCCGGTGGGCCCCGCGCGGCACGCGGGGGCGGCCGCCCTGCGCGCCGGCGTCCGGGAGGTGCCCGCGGTCGTCCGCGGGACCGCGCGGCTGGTCGTCCGGGACCGGGTGCTGCGCCGGCTGCTGGCGATCTCCCTGTTGGTCGGCTGCACGCTGAGCACGCTGGAGCTGGTGGGGCCGCTGCACGTCGCCGCGCTCACCGGCGACGACGCCGAGGGCGCCGCGGTCTTCGGCGTGGTGATGGCGGTGTCGTACGCGGCGGCCGGGGTCGGTGCGCTGCTCGCGCCCCTCGCCCGCCGGGCGGCGCGGGGGTCGGCGGGCGCGGCGACGGCGGGGCTGGCCCTGCTCGGCGCGCTCGCCGTCGCGGTCGTCCCCCTCGGCGGGCCGCTGGCGCTGGGCGGGCTGTTCACCGTCTTCTACGTGGGCAACGCCGCGGCGTGGCCGCTGTGGAAGGACGCGCTGCACGCGCGGGTGGCCGCCGGGCAGCGGGCGACCGCGCTGTCGGCGTCGTCGCTGACGCTGCAGGTCGGCGGCCTGCTCGCCAGCCTGCTGGTGCTGCGGCTGGCCGACGCGCTGGGCACCGCGACCGGGTTCTGGGTGGCCGCGGGGGCGCTGCTCGTCGTCGCGGCGGTGTCCCTCGGGCTGCGCTCCGGGGCGGCGGCCGCGTCCGGGCCGGCCGCCCCGGTTGCCTCGCGGCAGCGCGGGTAGCGGCGGGGCATGGCTGATCTCCCCCGCGACCACCTGAAGGGCCTCCGGGTCGCCGTCACCGGCGCGAGCGGCAATGTCGGGACGGCGCTGCTGCGGCGGCTGACCGCGCCGGGCAGCGGGGTGGCCGAGGTCCGCGGGCTGGCCCGCCGGCAGCCGCCGGACACCGCGCCCTACGACTCCGTCACCTGGTACACCGCCGACCTCGGGGAGACGTCCAGCGAGCAGGCGCTGACCAACCTGCTCGAGGACGTCGACGCCGTCGTCCACCTGGCCTGGGTGCTGCAGCCGGGCCGCAGGCCCGACGAGCTGCACGAGGCGAACGTCAACGGCACCCGCCGGGTGGTGCGGGCCGCGGTGGCGGCGGGGGTGCGGCACGTGGTGCACATGTCCTCGCTCGGCGCCTACGCCGCCGGGGGCGGGGACCGGCCGGTGACCGAGGACTGGCCGGTCACCGGCATCCCGAGCTCGCAGTACAGCCGGCAGAAGTCCGAGGCCGAGCGGGTGGTGCGCGAGGTGGTGGGGCGGAGGCGGGACGTCACGCTGACCGTCGTCCGCCCGACCCTGGTCATGCAGCCGGAGGCGGCCAGCGAGATCGGCCGCTACTTCCTCGGGCCGCTGCTGCTCGGCGCCGCCCGGCTGGTGCCCGGGCAGGTCGCCTCGCGGCTGCCGCTGCCCCTGCCGTCGCTGCGGGTCGGCTTCATCCACGCCGACGACGTCGCCGACGCCATCACCCGGATGCTCGACCGGCGCGCGCCCGGCCCGTTCAACCTCTCCGCCGACCCGGCCCTCGACGCCGACGGGATCGCCCGGGCGCTCGGCACCGTCCGGGTGCCGGTGCCGGCGGCGGTGCTGCGCGCCGGCCTGAGCGCGGCCTTCCACGCGCGCCTGGTGCCCACGGAGCCGGGCTGGCTGGACCTCGCCCTGCAGTCGCCGGTGCTCGAGACCGCCCGTGCCCGCACGCAGCTGGACTGGCAGCCCGCCTACCGCGGCGACGACGTCCTGCGCCAGTTCGTGGCCGCCCTCGGCCGCGGGGACGGCGGGCCCGGCCCGCTGCTGGCCCCGACCGGCGGCAAGGAGCACGACCCGGGCGGCGACCCGGCCAACGTGCCGGACCACCGCCCGGGCTGAGGAGCCGCTCCACGTCCCTGACCACGCGTTCCTCCGCCGACAGGGCGACGCGGCTTCGGCGACGACCCACCACCGGGCACCCCGGACGGGACCTACGAACAGGCCACCGCACCCTGGCCCGAAACGCGCGGCGCACCTGAGCCCTCCCCTGCCGTCCCGTCACCCGGATCGGGCTGGTGGGCAGCGGCGGACAGCGCGGTCGACGCGGCGAGCGAGGCACTGCTGGTCCTCGAGCGTGCGCTCGGCCACGCCTCCCGGACGGTGCGCACAGCGGAGCGGGCGGACGCCGCCGACGAGGCCGCCTGGGCGGCCGGTCCCGCCGGCCGGGTGTCGACGGCACCGGACGCGCTCACCGCCCTGGACGTCGCCGCGGACGGTGACCGGGCTGCGCTGGCCGCCCTGCTCCGCCGGACCGCCGACGGTGGACTCGCGGACCGGCCGCGCATCGCGCTCACCGACGCCGTCACCGGCGCCCTGCTCGCCCTCACCGACCTGCCCGAGCTGCGCCGCGGGGGCACCTGCGGCCGCCCCGCCTGCCGGCGCGCCCCCGACAGCTGCGACCACGACCTCACCGGCCGCCCCGGCCTCGGCGTGCCGGCCGACAGCCCGGACTACCGGCCGGGCACCGCGCTCGACCGCCACGTCCGCGCCCGCGACCGGCGCTGCCGCTTCCCCGGCTGCCGCCGCCACGTCCCCGGGAACGGCGAGCTCGACCACGTCCGCGCCTGGCCCGAGGGCCCGACGTCGGCAGCGAACCTCGCCGGCTCCTGCACCACGCACCACCGCGGCAAGCACCAGGCCCCCGGCTGGACGTCCCGGCTGCAACCGGGACCGGGACACGGGACACGAGGCCCGTGCCTTCGGCGGGGCCCGACCGATGATTTCCTCGCGCCGTGCTGGTCGGTACGCCGATCACCGACTCACGAGAGGCATGACGCCATGCGGAAACTGACCTTCGGCATGAACGTGAGCCTGGACGGCTACATCGCCGCGCCCGGCGACGACCTCGGCTGGAGCGTGCCGAGCGACGAGCTGTTCCAGTGGTGGTCCGACCGGGTGGGGGCGACGGGCACGGCGCTGTACGGGCGCAGACTGTGGGAGACGATGAGCTCCCACTGGCCCACAGCCGACCGGCAGCCCGGCGCCACACCGGCACACCTCGAGTACGCCCGCCGCTGGCGGGACATGCCGAAGGTGGTGTTCTCCTCCACGATCAGCGCGGTCGACTGGAACGCCCGCCTGGTCGCCGGCGACGCGGTCACCGAGATCACCCGGCTCAAGACCGAGGACGGCGGCCCCATGGACATCGGCGGCGCCACCCTCGCCGCGGCGGCCATGCGGGCCGGGCTGGTCGACGAGTACGCGATCGTCACCCACCCGGTCCTGGTGGGCGGCGGCACGCCGTTCTTCACGGCCCTGGACAACTGGGTGGACCTGACCCTGGTGGAGACCCGGACGTTCCCCGACGGCGTGCTCCTGACCAGGTACGAGACCAGGCACTGAGTGCCCGACATCGGATCGGCGCGGGCTCGGCTGTCGCCCTGGACGGGCCGCTGAGCGCACCGATGAGTCACGACGGCTCGCACCGTCTACGCAGGAGCGTGACCTCACCCAGCAGCCGCGCAGACGGCGGAGGAGCTCGTCATGACCCACGTCCCCCACCATCCCGGCGATCGGTCCACGACGGACACCGCCGCTCCCGTCACCATCACGCCGGTCCTCGTCGCCGACCTGCTCGCCGAGGGTGAGCGGATGCCGGTCTACGTGCACGTGATCGACCATCCCGACGCGCGTGTGCTGGTCGACACCGGCATGACGGAGCTGCACCCAGCGGGAGCCGACCTGGATCCCCGCCTCCGGCCCCTCAGCGAGCAGGACTTCGACCTGGCCGGGATCGACGTCGTCGTCAACACGCACCTGCACTTCGACCACTGCGGAGGCAACCACCTCTTCGCCGGGAAGCCGATCCACGTCCAGCGTCGGGAGCTCGACGACGCGCGCAGCCGGGACGGCTACACCATCCGCGAGTGGGTCGACGCCCCCGGCGTGCGGTACGTGCCGGTCGACGGCGAGCTCGAACTGCTCCCCGGGGTCCGGCTCCTCCCGGCGCCGGGCCACACACCCGGCACGCAGGTGGTCGTCGTCGAGACCGGCGGGCGTCCGATCGTCATCGGCGGCGACATGGCGGTCTGGTTCGGCGAGCTCGACGAGCCGCACACCGAGGGCCAGCTGCTGGTGCGGGCGCTCGACCCCGAGCTGGTCTGGCTCGCGCACGAGCACGAAGCCTGGCGACCCCGCACCGTCTGAGCCGCGGGACGGCTCGGGGTCAGGCGCGCGTCGTCCAGGCGCCGACCGAGCGGCCGGTGGACGCGAAGACGTCAGCGGCCTGCTCCGCGCGCAGCGCCACGAACAGGCCCTCGGCCTCGGCGAGCACCACCTCGGGGCTGTCCTCGGCCACCAGCCGGGCGTGCGCGGTGGTGCGCCGGCCGACGGTCTCCCCCATCTCGGCGGTCAGCAGCAGCGGCACCCCGAGGTGCACCGGGCGCCGGTACCTCACGGTCAGGGTCGCGGTCAGCCCGCCGCGGCCGGCGGCGCGCAGCGCGCGGGCCAGGACGTGGTCGAGCAGCGTGGCCACCACGCCGCCGTGCACCAGCCCGGGCGGCCCCTCGTGGGCCTTGCCCACGGTGACCCGGCCGGTCGCCGTCCCGTCGGGGGTGTCGGTGGCCACCAGCGGCGGCGCCACCGGGCTGCCCGGCCCGTACACCGGGCTGTACCAGCGCTCGCCGGTCTCCGGGTCGTCGACGCGGGCGATCTCGTGCAGCCCGCGGCCGGTTGCCCGCAGCCGCGCGGCCAGCTCCCGCGCGACGGCGGCGGCCGCCTGGAGCTCGGCCTCCGGCACCTCCGTGCGGACGGCAGCGTCGACCAGATCGCGCAGCGCGTCGCCCAGCTCCCCGACGGCGACCCGCCGGGCGGCCCGCTCGTCCGGTGAGGGCTCAGCCACGCGGCATGCCGGCCGCGCGCAGGAGCCCGCCGCCGATGATGACCCGCTGCACCTCGCTGGTGCCCTCGTACAGCCGGTAGAGGCGGGCGTCGCGGTAGAAGCGCTCGACCGGCGTGGTCCGCAGGTAGCCGAGCCCGCCGTGCACCTGGACGGCGCGGTCGGTGGCCCGGCCGACCATCTCGCTGCACCACAGCTTCGCCGACGACGGCCCGATCGAGGTGTCCTCGCCGGAGTCGTAGCGGGCGGCGACCTCGCGGACCATCGCCTTCCCGGCCAGGGTCTCGGCGTGCATGTCCGCGATCAGCGCCTGCACCAGCTGGAACCGGCCGATCGGGGCGCCGCCCTGCTTGGCCGTGGCGGCGTAGGCGACCGACTCGTCGAGCACCCGCTGCGCCATCCCCACGCACAGCGCCGCGACGTGCAGCCGGCCGCGGGAGAGCACGGTGAGCGCCTTCGAGTAGCCGCGCCCCTCCTCGCCGATCAGCGCGTCGGCCGGCACGTGGACGTCGTCGAAGAAGACCTCCGAGGTCCACGCCCCCGACTGGCCCATCTTCTTGTCCTTGGGGCCGAGCGAGACGCCGGGCGCCTTCGCGTCGACGACGAAGCTGGAGATCCCGCGCCCGCCCTTCTCCTCCGGGTCGGTGCGGGCGAAGACGACGAACAGGTCGGCCAGCGGCGCGTTCGTGATGTACCGCTTGGCACCGTCGAGCACCCAGCCGTCGCCGTCGCGGCGGGCGCTGGTGCGCAGGCCCGCCGGATCGGAGCCGGCCTCGGCCTCGGTGAGCGCGAAGGAGCCGATCAGCTCGCCGGCGGCCAGCCGCGGCAGGTAGGCCTTCTTCTGCTCCTCGCTGCCGAACTTCGCGATCACCTGGCCGGCGATGCCGTTGTTCGTGCCGAACAGCGAGCGGAAGGCCGGCGTCGTGTAGCCGAACTCGAAGGCCAGCTCGACGTCCTCGCTCATGGAGACGCCCAGGCCGCCGTACTCCTCGGGCAGCGCGTAGCCGAACAGGCCCATGTCCGCCGCCGCGCCGCGCAGCTCCTCGGGGATGCGGTCGTCGAGGTCGATCTCCTCCTCGCGCGGGACGACCACCTCCCGCACCAGCTGGCGCACCGCGTCCCGGATCTGCGTGAAGTCCTCGGCGTCCACGCCCCCATGGTGCCGCCTCCGGCGGCCTCCCGACGAGCCGGGGGTGCAACACGACGGCGGAGGTGTTGCGGACGGCCGAGGACGGAACGTCGTGAACCGGACACACCCCGTTGCCGGTCACGGTCAGCCGCACTAGCGTCACCGACGGCACCCGAACCAGCGGCGCCGCGTCCTCCCCCCGGGAGCCCTCGTGCACCTCTCCGTCGCCGTCGTGCCCGCACCGGACCAGGTCGTCGTCCGCCTGACCGGCGACGCCGGCCGGCCGACCCTCCCCCGCCTGGCGGCCGGCCTGACCCGCGCCGCCGAGCACGGCACCCCCAGCGTCGTCGTCGACGTGGCCGGCGCCCGCTTCCACGACCGTGCGGCGCTGCGGACCCTCGCCGGCTTCAGCGACACCCTCACCGCCGCCGGCCGGCGGTGCCGGGTGGTCGGCGCGCCCGCGGCCACCCGCCGCCAGGTGGCCGAGGCCGGCCTCGCCGGCGTCCTCGAGCTCGACGGCCCGCTGACCGGCGCCGACCCGGTGCGGCCCCTGCCGCGGCCGGCGCCGGAGTCCGTGACCGACCCGCGCCCGACCCAGCCCCTCCCCGTCGGGGCGCTGCTCGCCGCGGCGGACCTGCAGGCCCCGGCGCTCGAGGACGCCCGCCGGCCGCGGGCCTCGGCGCACCCGATGCGGGGACCGGCCGGGGCGTCCCGCCGCCGTGTCCCCGTCCCGCTGGACCGCTGGCGCTGACGCCGGACGCGCTCGTGCCCCGGCCCGCGCGCGGCGGACCGGGGCACGAGCGGGGTGCGACTAGGCCAGGGCGTCCAGGCGGGCCATGTCCTCGTCGGAGAGGGTCAGCTGCGCCGCGCCCATGTTCTCGGTGAGGTGGTCCACCGACTTCGTGCCCGGGATGGGCAGCACCACCGGCGACTTCTGCAGCAGCCAGGCCAGCGCGACCTGCGCCGGGGTGGCGTCCAGCTCGCGGGCGATGTCGGCCACCGGGCTGTGCGGGGCGGCGAGGTCGCCGGTCGCGATCGGGAACCACGGGATGAACGCGATCCCGTTGTCGGTGGCGTGGTCCAGGACGTCCTGCGACTGCCGGTTGGTCAGGTTGTAGAGGTTCTGGACGCTGACGACGTCGACGATCTCGCGCGCCGCCCGCAGTTCCTCGACCGAGACCTCGGAGACGCCGATGTGGCGGACCTTGCCCTCGTCCTGCAGCTCCCTGAACGCGCCGAGCTGGTCGGCCAGCGGCACCTCGGCGTCGATGCGGTGCAGCTGGATGAGGTCGATGCGCTCGACCCGCAGGTGGCGCAGCGACAGCTCGACCTGCTGCTTGAGGTAGGCCGGGCGCCCGACCGGCGTCCAGACGCCCGGGCCCTGGCGGGTCAGGCCGGCCTTGGTGGCGATGACCAGGCCCTCCGGGTACGGGTGCAGCGCCTCGGCGATGATCTGCTCGCTGACGAACGGCCCATAGGAGTCGGCGGTGTCGATGAGGTCGACGCCCTGCTCGACGGCGGCGCGGACCACCCGCAGCGCGGCGTCGCGGTCGGCCGGCTCGCCCCAGACGCCCGGGCCGGGCAGCTGCATGGCGCCGTAGCCGAGCCGGTGGACGGCGAGGTCACCGCCGATGGCGAAGGTGTCGGCAGGTGCGGTGGCGGTCATGGACCCTCCCGGTGCGTGTGCCCCGGGCCGGCTGCCCGGGGTCCCGCACCCCGCCAGCACGGCGGTCCGCGTCGCTCTTCCCGGCGCGCCGACGATGTGACCGGCGACACGCGAACGAGAGGACGGCGATGGGCGAGATCCTGGTGCTGCGGCACGGCGCGACCGAGTGGAGCAGGAGCGGCCAGCACACCGGCGTGACAGACCTGCCCCTGCTGCCCGAGGGCGAGGAGCGGGCCCGCTCCCTGGCCCCGGCGCTGGCCGAGCGGCACGTCGTCGAGGTGTGGACCAGTCCCCGGCAGCGCGCCCGGCGCACCGCCGAGCTGGCCGGGCTGACCGCCACCGCTGTGGACGAGGACCTCGTCGAGCTCGACTACGGCGGCTACGAGGGCCGCACCACCGCCGAGATCAGCGAGGAGCTCGGCCGCGAGTGGTCGGTCTGGCGCGACCCGGTGGTGGCGGGCGAGACCCCCGGCGAGACCCTCGAGCAGGTCGGCGCGCGGGTGGACCGGGTGCTCGACCGGGCGCGGGCGCGGCTCGCCGACGGTGACGTCGCCCTCGTCGCGCACGGGCACGTGCTGCGCGTCCTCACCGCCCGCTGGCTGGGCCTCGAACCCGCCGCGGGGGCGCTGTTCGCGCTGCCGGCCGGCGCCTACGGCGTGCTCGGGCACGAGCACGCGCGCCCGGTGCTCACGGGATGGGGACTGGGCTGAGCTCCGCCGGCGCGGCGGCGCCGGCGGGCGCGGCGGGCCGGCCGAACAGCCAGCCCTGCGCGAGGTCGGCGCCGAGCGCGGCCACCTCGGCGGCCACCTGCTCGGTCTCCACCCCCTCCGCGACGACGACCGCGCCGAGCCGGTGCGCGTGCTCGGTCACCGTGCGCACCACCGCGCGGGCGCCGTCGTCGGGCAGCGCGGACACCAGCGCCCGGCCGAGCTTGACCACGTCGGGCCGGACGACGTCGAGCAGCGAGCGGCTGGACCACCCGGCGGCCACCTCGTCGAGCGCCACCCGCCAGCCGCGCTCGCGGTAGGACTCGAGGACGGCGAGCAGGTGCCCGCGGTCGGCGACGGCGGCCCGCTCCCCCACCTCCAGCACCAGCTGCCGCGGCTCCAGCCCCGCGGCCTCCAGCGCCTCGACGGTGCTGGCGAGGTCGGCGTCGGGGTGCAGCACCGAGGTGGGCCGGGTGTTGACGAACAGGTCGCCGCCGCCCAGCCAGCCGGCGGCGCCGGCGATGGCGCACTCGCGGCCGACCCGGTCCAGCCGGGTCAGCCAGCCGGCGGAGTCGGCCACGAAGAACAGGTCGCCGCCGTCGACGGTGCGCCCGTCGGAGTCCCCGCGCAGCAGCGCCTCGTGGGCGACGACGGCGCGGTCGGCCAGCGCCACGATCGGCTGGTACGCCGACCACAGCTCGGCCTCGGCGAGCACGCCGACCTCGGCGGTCACCCCGCGGCGGGCCAGCTCCTGCGCCAGCGTCGGCGCGGTGAGCAGGCCGAGGGTCAGCGCGGTGTACTCGTTGGCCGGGTCGGTGGCCACCCGCACCGCTTCGGCCTCGGCGCCGGTCAGCGCGCGGGAGAGCCGGTCGAAGAAGACCTCCACGCCGACGCCGTCGCGCTCGTCGGAGAGGTCGAGCAGGCCGGGGGCTGCGAAGACCGACAGCCCGGCCGACCGGGCGACCGCGGCCACGGCGGGCAGCACGTTCTCCTCCGCGGTCGCCAGCAGCACGCGGGTCGCGGCCTCGGGCAGGGGCCACTGCTCGCGCCGCCGCGCCGCGCCGATCGGACTCGCCACGCGCAGCAGGATGACCGACCCGCCCGGCCGGGGCGGGCAGGCGCGCGGGCGAGGTCCGACCGTTCAGGATGCCGCGCCGCGGACCGGTCTGCACACGGCACGGAGGCCCTACTGTCGCTACATGGCTGCTGTGCTCACCGAGCCGCCGACGCGCACAGGCCGCGGCGGCCGCCCGCGCGACCCCAGCCGCGACGACGTCATCCGCGCGGCCATCCTCCGGCTGCTCGGGGAGGTCGGGTACGGCGCGCTGACCATGGACGCCGTGGCGGCGGAGGCCGGCGTCGGGAAGGCGACCATCTACCGCCGCTGGCGCACGAAGCAGGACCTCGTCGTCGACACCGTCTCCGACCTCAACCGGGCCTGGACGGTCACCGCCGACACCGGGTCGCTCGAGGGCGACCTGCGCCAGCTCGTGCACCGCATGGTGGAGATGATGGCCAGCCCGGTCGGGGCCGCGACCCGCTCGCTGCTCGCGGCGATGCAGCACGAGCCGGCGCTGATCGAGGCGTTCCGCGATGGCCCGCTGGCCGTCTGGCGGCGGGCCTACGACGAGGTGTGGACCCGCGCCCAGGCGCGCGGCGAGGTGGGCCCCGGGCTGCCGCAGTCGATCCCCGCCGAGGCCACCACCGCGCTGCTCGTGCAGCGCTGGCTGGTCACCCGCGAGCCGGTGGACGCCGCCTACGCCGACGCCGTGCTCGAGACCGTGGTGCTCCCGCTGGTCCGCCGGGGCTGACGCTCACCAGCCGAGCGTGCCCGGCTCGCCCTTGAACGGGCCGACGACGTCCGCGGTGATCCAGCCGCCGTAGAAGTCCCCCGCCTGCGCGCGCACCTGCTCGCCGTCGACCAGCGCCCGGTCGACCCGGCTCGGGTAGAACGCCACCGCCCCGCGCAGGTGCTCGTACCCCGGGGTCGGGTCCTCGTAGGACCAACCGACCGCCGGGTAGCGCCGCCCGTCGACGACGGCGTCCCAGTAGGTCGCCCGCCCCTTCCACTCGCACCACGACGAGCCGGCGGCCCGCTCGAGCACGCCGGGGACGACGTCCTCGCGGGGCACGTAGTAGACCGGCGGGTGGCTGGTCTCGCAGACCCGCACCGCGCGGCCGGTCTCCCCGACCACCCGCCCGCCCAGCTCGACGACGACGCGGCGCGGCGTCACCTCCGCCGACGGCGGGCGTGGGTAGTCCCAGACCGACTCCTGACCCGGGCCGACCGGGTCGCGGCGCGGCGGGCGCACGGTGCGGCTCAGTCGTTGCGGTGCCGGGCCTTCTGGACGACGACGAGCGTCACCAGCAGGCCGAGGGCGCCGACGGTGGCGCGCCCCGCCGTCGTCTGCAGGAAGCGCACGACGGCGGCCTGCCCCTGGGCGCGGAGCCGCGTCGGGCTGCTCCGGTACGCCAACTGGTCCAGGGTGGCCGCCAGCGACTCACGGGCGGCGTCGATCTCCAGCTGGATCTCTCGAGGGTCGCGAGGCACGGCGACAGCCTGCCAGACACCGCGCCGACCGGCCCGTTCCGGTGATCAGCGGCACCCGCGCGGGCGATGCGCCCCCGGATGCGCCCTAGACTCGGCGGCCACGCGGGAGTGGTGTAACGGCAGCCACGCCAGACTTAGGATCTGGTGCCCTCGGGCGTGCGGGTTCGACTCCCGCCTCCCGCACCCAGGGGTCAGCCCAGGCGCACGGTGAGCTCGACCTGCGGCGAGGCGAGCCCCGGGTCGTCGGCGTCGACCACCGCCAGCAGGTCCACCCGGTCGCCGTCCACGCCGCGCAGGGCCAGGCCCTCGACCTTCGCGACCCGCCCGTCCACCTCCGGCACCGGCGCGACGTCGAGCACCCGCCCGTGCTCGACCAGGACGAGCGCCGTGGCCACCACCGGGCCGTCGTCGACGGCGTTCGGCGTGTCCTCCGCCGCCGCGGAGAGCAACTCCCGGCCGTCGGGCAGGGCGACGGCGTCAGTGACGGCGAGCCCGACGCCGGCGACCTCGCCGAGGTCGAGGACGTGCACCGGCCCCAGCGGCACCGCGCCGGGGTCCGCGCGCCCGTGCACGGCTGCCAGCAACGGCGCCAGCGGGACCTCGACGCAGGCGTTCGGCACCCCGGCGGCGCGGTTGCCGCGCTGATACCAGCGGAGGACGTCGCCCGCGCGGGCGGCGCCCTCCAGGTTCCGCTGCCCGTCCGGCACCCCGAGGCGGTCGCCGACCGCGGCGTACAGCGGGCCGAGGTCGGCCGCCCGGGCGGACGGCCGGTCGCCGTCGAGGACGACCAGCACCCCGCGGGTGCGCCGCGGGGTCGACCCCGACCCGAGCAGCAGCACCGCGGGCCACCCGCCGACCTCCACCGGGCTGGCCGTCTCCAGGTCGGGCTTGAGGGACTTGGTCCCGGCCGCCTCGGAGAACCGGTCGTGCCCCTCGACCGGCGGCAGCAGCCGCACCGGGACGACGCCGCCCGGGCGCTGCCAGGCCGCGGACGTGGCGTCGTCCTGGGCCACGAGCCAGCCGTCGCCCAGGGGCGCGAGGCCCGAGGCCGCGGTCACCGGCGTCCCGTCGTCGAAGCGGAGCCCGCGGACGGCGGTGAGGTCGACGCGCACGGGGACGGGGTGCCCGCTCGGGGGCGGCCTCACGCGGGCAGGTGCCGGGACGGATCACACAATCGTCTTTCCGCAGGTCAGCACGCTGAACTCCGCCCAGGGCCGCTGCACGCGCGGCGAAGCCGACGTAGCCTCGGGTCGGCCGGCCGGCCGCACGACGGGGTGCCCGGGGCCGGTCCTCTTCCCCTGCACACAGTCCTCCGGACACGACCCGTCGGAGCTCATGACCTCCCCGCGCACCGAGACCAGCCCCTCCCCCGGCACGAACCCCGAGCCGGTCCCCGACAAGCCCCGCACCTCGCTCACCGTCACCCAGGTGGCGGCCGGTGCCCTGGCCGCGGTGTCCGCGGCGGTCCTCGCCTCGTTCTTCGGCGTCGCCGGCACGGTGATCGGCGCGGCGCTCGTCAGCGTCGTCAGCACCGTCGGCTCCGCGCTCTACAGCACCTCCCTGAACCGCACGAGCGAGAAGCTGCGGAAGGCCCGCGAGCAGCTGGCGCCCCGCCCCGCCTCCACGGCCGGCGAGGCGGCGACCCGGGAGCTGCCCGCGGCCGGGACCGCCGCCGACGAGGCGGCGACCCGGGAGCTGCCCGCGCACCTGGACCCGCGCCGGGCCCCGGCACCGCGACGGCGGATCCGCTGGCCGCGGGTGGCGGCGTACGCGGCCGCGGTCTTCGTCCTGGCGATGGGGATCGTCACCGCGATCGAGCTGATCGGGCAGAAGCCGGTGTCGGCGCTGGTCGGCGGGACCGAGGACTCCTCGTCGTCCACCACGATCGGCGAGCTGTCCAACGCCTCGTCCTCGCGCGACGTGACCCCGTCGGACTCCGACCCGGCCACCCCGACGACCGAGGCGCCGGCCACGGGCACGCCCGGGGACGCCGGGGAGAGCGCGACGCCGCCCGAGGAGTCCGCGCCCGCCACCGGGAGCGGCAGCGACGAGGACGGCGAGGACGGCACCGGCGACGACGCCGAGGAGTCCGCGCCCGCCGAGCCGTCGACGCAGGCGCCGGGGACCGACTCGGGCAGCGGGTCCGACGGCGACCCGGGCACCGGCTCGGACTCCGGCTCGGACAGCGGGTCGGGCTCCGGCTCGGGCAGCGGCTCGGGCACCGAGCCGCAGGCCGAGGCGGGCACCGGGGCGCAGGCCGACGCCGGCAGCGAGGCGCAGCCGGCCGCCTGAGCTCAGGAGCCGACCAGCGCCCGGTGCAGGACGGCGACCAGCTCGGCGCGGGTGACGATCCCGGCGAGCCGGTCGTCGGCGTCGACCACCGGCAGGTGCCGCAGCCCGCGGTCGGCCATCAGCCCGACCAGCTCGGAGACCGGGGTGTCGGCGCCGACGGTGGTGACCGGGGTGGTCATGACCTTCGCGACCGGGTCGAAGTCCACGACGTCGAGGTTGAACAGGTCGTGGACGGTGACGATGCCGACCACCCGGCGGTCGGGCGTGACCACCGGCAGCGCCTTCACCGCGTGCTGGTTCATGAGCATCCGCGCGCGGTAGAGGGTCTCGTCGGGCTGCACGGTCCGCACGTCGCGCTCCATCAGCGCGCCCACGCGCAGCTGGCCGAGCCGGCGGTCCAGGGCGTGCGCCTCGGCGTCGCGGACCAGCGCCAGCACGTCGCCGGGCAGCACGTCCAGGCCGCGGTCCAGCCGCTGCATGGCCGCCGTGACGTCCTCGGCCTGCAGCCCGACCCGCTCGGTGGGCGGCGCCTCGGGTCCGCTGCGCGGCGGCTCGGGCACGTGCGGGTAGGGCCGGCCGGTCAGGTTGTTCACCAGCGCCGCCACGAGCAGCAGCACGAGGGTGTCGACGCCGACCGGCCACAGCGCGAACGCCCAGCCGTGGTCGGCCACCGCCGCCTCGCCGACCGCCGCGAACAGCGCGCACGCCCCGCCCGGCGGGTGCACGCAGCGCAGCACCATCATCAGCGGGATCGCCACGCCGACGGCGACCGCCGCGGCGAGCGTGACGTCGTCGAACAGCTTGCCCGCCGCGACGCCGACCAGCGTGGACACCGTGTTGCCCGCCAGCACGGGATAGGGCTGGGCCAGCGGGCTGGCCGGCGCGGCGAACAGCAGCACCGCGGTGGCGCCCATCGGCGCGACGATCCACGGCAGCCCGGCCGGCCCGCCGGGGACCGCGTGGGCGGTGAGCGCGGCCAGCGCGATGCCGGCCAGGGCGCCGAGCCCGCCGCGGAGCACCTCCGAGCGGCGGTAGCCCACCGGTGAGGGCCGCAGCCCGGTCCTCCACGCCCTGACGTCCGCGCGCACCCCGCTCCCCTCCGGAGGGCCCCCGCCCGCCGCGGGCGTGGACCCTACGTCGTCGGGGCGGCGCCGGGGTGCCGCCCCGGCGCGGAGGTCAGGCCGCGCCGAGCGTCTGCGCGATCACCGGGACCAGCGCCGCGAAGGCCTGCCCGCGGTGGCTGCGGGCGTCCTTCTCCGCGGGCTCGAGCTCGGCGGCGGTGCGGTCCAGGCCGTCGGCGACGAACACCGGGTCGTACCCGAAGCCGTTGCTGCCGCGCGGCTCGCGGACCACCCGGCCGCGCCACTGCCGCTCGACGACCGACTCCGCGCCGTCCGGGGTGACCAGGGCGGCAGCACACACGAACGCCCCGCCGCGCCGCTCGTCGGGGACGTCGCCGATCTGGCCGAGCAGCAGGGCGGTGTTGGCGGCGTCGTCGCCGTGCCGGCCCGACCACCGCGCCGAGAGCACCCCGGGCATCCCGTTGAGCGCGTCGACGGCGAGGCCCGAGTCGTCCGCCACCGCCGGCAGGCCCGTGTACCGGACCGCCTCGCGCGCCTTGAGCAGCGCGTTCTCCGCGAACGTCGCGCCGGTCTCGGGCGCCTCCGGGTACTCGGGCACGTCACGCAGGCCGACCACCTCGATCCCCGGGACGGCGTCGGACAGCAGCCGCTGCAGCTCGGCGAGCTTGCCGGCGTTGCGGGTGGCCAGCAGCAGGCGGGTCGTCATCGCTGCAGCGCCTCCTGCTGGACGCGGGTGAGCTCGGCGCACCCGGCGACGGCGAGGTCGAGCAGCCGGTCGAGGGTGGGCCGGTCGAACACCGCACCCTCCGCGGTGCCCTGCACCTCGACGAAGCCGCCCTCGCCGGTGCAGACGACGTTCATGTCGGTGCCGGCGCGCACGTCCTCCTCGTAGGCGAGGTCCAGCCGCGGCTCGCCGTCGATCACGCCGACGCTCACCGCCGCCACCGACTGCACGATCGGCTGCTTCTTCGCCAGCTTCTTCCGGTCGGCCAGCCACGCGACGGCGTCGGCGAGGGCGACGTAGGCGCCGGTGATGGCCGCCGTCCGGGTGCCGCCGTCGGCCTGCAGGACGTCGCAGTCGAGGGCGATGCTGTTCTCCCCCAGCGCCGCGAGGTCGATCGAGGCGCGCAGCGAGCGGCCGATGAGCCGGCTGATCTCGTGGGTGCGCCCGCCGATGCGGCCCTTGACCGACTCGCGGTCGCCGCGGGTGTGCGTGGCGCGCGGCAGCATGGCGTACTCGGCGGTGACCCAGCCCAGGCCCGAGCCCTTGCGCCAGCGCGGCACGCCCTCGGTGACGCTGGCCGCGCACAGCACGCGGGTGCGGCCGAACTCGACGAGCACCGAGCCCTCGGCGTGGTCGAGCCAGTTGCGGGTGATGGTCACCGGGCGGAGCTGGTCGGCCGCGCGGCCGTCGGGGCGGGTCACGGGCACCGAGCCTATCGACGTCGGCACGCCGTCCTCCCGGCGAGCTGTCACGATCGACGGCGTGCGATCGGAGCTGCGGAGGGTGCGGACCGGCGGCGCGCCGGTGGTGGTCGACCTGACCGGCGAGTGCGAGGACTTCGTCCGGCAGGAGGACGACGGCCTGCTGCAGGTGTTCGTCCCGCACGCCACGGCCGGGCTCGCGGTCATCGAGACCGGCGCGGGCAGCGACGACGACCTGCTCGCCCAGCTCGACGAGCTGCTGCCCCGCGACGGCCGCTGGCGCCACCGGCACGGCAGCCCCGGTCACGGGCGCGACCACGTGCTGCCGGCGTTCGTGCCGCCGCACCTGAGCGTGCCGGTGCTCGGGGGCCGGCTCCAGCTGGGCACCTGGCAGCGGATCTGCCTGGTGGACCCCAACGGCGACAACCCCGAGCGGCACGTGCGGCTGTCGTTCCTCCGCGGCTGACGCCCCTGCTCCCCTCCCCCGTCGGGCGGGCACGGCATCATGGCGGGCGTGACCGAGACCGCTTCCGTCCGCCTCGCGCCCGGTGACCCGGCGCCGGACTTCACGCTGCCCGACGCCGACGGCACCCCGGTCTCCCTCGCCGACCGCCGCGGCCGCCGGGTGATCGTCTACTGCTACCCCGCCGCCCTGACCCCGGGCTGCACCACCCAGGCCGTCGACTTCACCGCCGCGGCCGGCGAGCTGGCCGAGGCCGGGCTGGACATCATCGGCATCTCCCCCGACCCGCCGGAGAAGCTGCAGCGCTTCCGCGAGCAGGAGGGCCTGAACATCACCCTGCTGTCCGACCCGGACAAGCAGGTGCTCACCGCCTACGGCGCCTTCGGCACCAAGAAGCTGTACGGCAAGGAGGTGCAGGGCGTCATCCGCTCGACCTTCGTCGTCGATGCCGAGGGCCGCATCGAGCGGGCCGCCTACAACGTCAAGGCCACCGGGCACGTCGCGAAGCTGCGCCGCGACCTCGGCCTGGGCTGAGCGCTCAGTTCCCGCGGACGCCGAGCACGCCGGTCACCAGCGCGTCGACCACCGTCGTCGCGGCCTTGAGGTCGGGGTCGCGGGCGACCATGACGTCGGAGTAGAGGAACGACTCCCCCAGCCGGACGACGGCGTAGGCCAGCACCGGCAGCGGCACCTCCGGCGTGAGCCCGCGCTCCTCGACGTCGCGCTCGAACAGCGCGGTGTAGGCCTCGACGAGCCGCGGCTGCACCCGGCCGCGCGGGTCGGTGAGGACGCGCATCGCCGTGGTCGGCTCGTCGTCGATGAAGCGGCGCAGCGACGTCGCGGTGCCCAGGACGTGGCGGTAGTCCTCGATGACCGCCAGGCTGCGCAGCCGGCCGGCGGGCTCCGCGCCCTCGGGCCGGGCGTCGTGCGCCTCCGCGGCTCGACGCAGCGTGCGCTCGGCCAGCCACCACATCGCCTCGCCGAGGATGGCGTCCCGGTTGCCCACCCGGCGGAACAGCGTCACGCGCGAGATGCCCAGCTGGGCGGAGAGGGTCGTGGTGTCGAGCCGCTCGCCGTCGAGGAGGGTCCGCGCCGCCCGGCGGACGACCTCTTCACGCGGCGCGATCACGGACGCAGCGTAGGCGGGGGCGTCCGGCGCGGACACGGCCGCGGCACCGGCCTCACCCGCACGCGGGAGGGCGGCCACCGTGCGTGCACGGCGGCCGCCCCCGTCGTCAGGACACCGGGGCGGACCGTGCCGACCGGGTCCGCCGGGGTGCCGCCGCGGGGGCCGGTGGACGAGCATCGGCGGACATGAGCAGCCCGGACGGGCCCCTGCCCCCGACGGCGACATCGGCGTCACCGGGCTGGCCACGATGGGCGCCAACCTGGCCCGCAACCTCGCCCGCCACGGCTGCCGGGTGGTGCTCCACAACCGGACGCAGGCGCGCACCGACGCCCTGGTGGCCGCACACGGGGACGAGGGCGCCTTCGTCCCGACCGGCTCGGTCGAGGAGTTCGTCGCCGCGCTGGCCCGGCCGCGCAAGGTCGTCGTCATGGTGCAGGCCGGCGCACCGACCGACGCGGTCGTCGAGGAGGTCGCGCTCCTGCTGGAGCCCGGCGACGTGCTCGTCGACGGCGGCAACGCCCGCTACACCGACACGATCCGCCGGACGCAGGCGCTGGCGGAGCGCGGCGTGCACTTCGTCGGCTGTGGGATCAGCGGCGGTGAGGAGGGCGCCCTGCTCGGGCCGAGCATCATGCCCGGCGGCTCGGCCGAGGCCTACGCGATCGTGGGGCCGCTGCTGGAGTCGATCGCGGCGGTGGTCGACGGCACCCCGTGCTGCACCCACGTCGGCAGCGACGGCGCCGGCCACTTCGTGAAGATGGTGCACAACGGCATCGAGTACGCCGACATGCAGCTCATCGCCGAGGCCCACGACCTGCTGCGCGCCCGGCTCGGCCTGTCCCCCGCCGAGATCGGCGAGGTGTTCGCCGGGTGGAACGCCGGGGACCTGGAGTCCTACCTCGTCGAGATCACCGCCGAGGTGCTGGGCCACGTCGACGCCGCGACCGGCCGGCCCTTCGTCGACGTCGTCCTCGACCAGGCCGAGCAGAAGGGCACCGGGCGCTGGACGGTGCAGTCGGCGCTCGACCTGGGGGTGCCGGTCAGCGGGATCGCCGAGGCGGTGTTCGCCCGCTCGCTGTCCGGGCACACCGCGCAGCGGGCCGCCGCCCGGGCGGTACTGCCCGGCCCGTCGTCCGCGCCGGAGCCGGTGGCCGACCGGGACGCGTTCGTCGAGGCGGTCCGGCAGGCGCTGTACGCCTCCAAGGTGGTCGCCTACGCGCAGGGGTTCGACCAGATCGCCGCCGGCGCCCGCGAGCACGGGTGGACCGTCGACCCCGGCGCGCTGGCCACCATCTGGCGCGGCGGCTGCATCATCCGGGCCCGCTTCCTCGACCGGATCCGCCAGGCCTACGCCGACGAGCCGGACCTCACGACCCTGCTCACCCACGGCTACTTCCGCGACGCGGTCGCCGACTGCCTCGAGGGCTGGCGGACGGTCGTCGTCGAGGCCGCCCGGGCCGGCATCCCGGCACCGGGCTTCTCCACCGCGCTGGCCCACTACGACGGCCTGCGCGCCGAGCGGCTGCCCGCCGCGCTGGTCCAGGGCCTGCGCGACCTGTTCGGCGCGCACACCTACCGGCGGGTCGACCGGGACGGCGTCTTCCACACGGTCTGGGCCGAGGACCCCCGGGAGGTGCGGACCGGCTGAGGACGGACGGCGGCGGTCAGCCGTGCTCGGCGGCCGCCTCCGCCCGCACCCGCGCCCGCGCGTCCGCGTAGCGGACCACCTCGAAGGTCAGCAGCGCCACCAGGACGGCGGCGAGCACCGCGAGCTGCGCCAGCGCCGGCAGGGACGCCACGGCCAGCGGCGCGAGCAGCAGCACCACCGCGACGACGGCCCGCGGCCGGTTGACCGACCCGACGTTGCGCAGCCGGAAGGCCAGGTGCGCCAGCAGGTACACCGCGACGCCGGCGTAGAGCGACCACAGGCCGGTGCCCGTGAGCGGGTCGGTCAGGTCGTGGTGCTCGACGTCGCCGACGTACTCGGCGACCTTCTTCAGCCCGAGGGCGAGGAAGATGATCCCGGCGATCATCGGGAAGTGCATGTAGGTGTACGAGTCGCGGGCCAGCCGGACCCGGTCCGCGTCCGGCTTGCCGGCCAGCACCCGCTCCGCCACCGGGGCGACCACGTCGAAGTAGGACCACCACAGGCACACGCTCACCGTGAGCCCGAGGAGCGCGACGGCCGCGATCGGCAGGGTCAGCGGCAGGTCGGTGACCCCCACGCCGACCGCGATGATCGACTCGCCGAGGGCGATGATCACGATGAGGCCGTGCCGCTCGGCGAAGTGCCGCGGCGCCGGCAACCGCCAGTCGGCGCCGGCGACGTAGATGCCGGTGTAGTCGACCAGCAGCGCCAGGACCCACAGCAGCGTCTGGGTCGAGCCGCCGGCCAGCGCCCCGGCCACCAGGAGCCCGGCGGCCAGGACGACCGGGACCGCGGTCCGCAGCAGCTGCCGGCGCAACCCGGCGTCGTCCCCCGCCGCGACGAGGTAGAGCGCGAGGTGACCGAGGCGCACCACGGCGATGCACGCGGCCAGCACCAGCGGGGCGCTGAACCCGTCGCCCTCGTCGCGCCAGGCCTCGGGGATCGACAGCGCGACGAGGAACAGCGCGCCCATCACGGTGATCAGCGCACCGCGGACGACGCCCTCGTCGGCCCGGGCCTGGTTGCCGAGCCACGCGTAGCTGCTCCAGGCCCACCACAGCAGCGCGAGGACGAGCAGGCCGCGCACCGCGCTGCGCCAGCCGATGTCCTCGGCCATGAAGGCGGTGACCTGGGTGATCGCGAAGACGAAGACCAGGTCGAAGAAGAGCTCCAACGTGGTGACCGTGTGGTGCTCCGTCGTCGGCAGCACCCGGGCGCGGGCGCGCACCCCGGACGGTCGATCGGCTCGCGCGGTCACGTGCACCTCCCGCCCGCCGGGCGCGTCCCGGCCTCCCGCGACGCGGGCCATCCTGGCCCCGTCCCGCGCCCGGGACGAGGGGTGTTCTCGCAGGGCGGACTCAGGCCGTCCAGGTGCCCGGGCGGGGCTGCCCGTACCGGCCGCCGTCCCAGCCCGGGTCCCACGGGAAGCACCCGGCGGGCGAGGCCCAGGTGAGCACGTGCGCGGGCACCGAGTACTCGGCCGGCCGCTGGTACCAGCGGTTGGCGCCGAGCAGGACCTCGCCCGGGTTGGGGCACTCCTCCACGACCAGCTCCTCCCGGCCGGCCTCGAGCAGCTCCCCGGGCACCAGCGACCGGCCGGCCACGACCTCGCGGGCCACCGCGTCGAGCAGGGAGTGCGTGGCGGAGGTCCCGCGCCCGACGAGCACCAGCTCGGGGTGGCCGAGGCCGAACAGGCCGATGGTGTAGCCGAACGCCGGCTCGTCGGGACGGTCCCCCGGCCCGACGTACTGCACGGCGAAGCGGGTGCGGCGGATGACGGCGGCGAGGTGGGCGTCCTCCTGGTCCAGCCAGGCGGTGGTCTGCGGGTCGTGCGTCATGCCCGGGAGCCTGCGGGTCGGCACCGACAGGACGCGGCCGCGCACACCCGGTGGTGGACGCGGGTCCCCCTTGTGGACGACGGCGGCCGGACCGTCGGTCCCCGGGTCGCCCGGCTCAGCCCTCCGCGGACCGCTTGGCCCGTGCCCGCCGCTTGCCCTCGTGCATCGCGGCCACCCGCGCGACCGGGATGGTGTGGCCCTCGGCGACCAGGTCGGCCGGGAGCTCCTGCGGCGCGGGCAGCAGCCGCGCCCAGAGGTCGCCGTCCCCCAGCCGGTCCGGCGCGGTCCTCACCGTGACGTCGCCCGGCCGGACCGAGGGCAGGTCCTCCCACGCGACCGGCGCGGACACCGGCAGGCCCGGGCGGATCCGCGGGCTGTAGGCGGCCACGATCGTCGAGGACCCGGAGCGGGTGGAGTCGAGGAACACCCGGCCGTGCCGGTCCTCCTTGATGTAGGCGGTCGTGGCCAGGTCCGGGTCGAGGGCCGCGGCGCGGGCGGCGAGCGCGCGGGTCGCGGCGGCGGCGTCCTCGGGTCCGACGCCCCGGACCGGGACGACGACGTGCACCCCCTTGGACCCGCTGGTCTTCACCGCCCCGGCCAGCCCGGCGCCGGCCAGCGCCCGCCGCACCAGCTCCGCCGCCTGCACGACCACCGCGAAGTCGGCGCCCTCCGGCGGGTCGAGGTCGAGCACGATGCCGGTCGGCTCGGTCTCCGCGCCGGCGCGGGAGAACGGGACGTGGAACTCCACCGCCCGCTGGTTGGCCAGCCACAGCAGGGTGCGGCGGTCGTCGCACAGCACCTGGTGCACCTCGCGGTGGGCACCGAAGGACCACACGGGCACGGTGCGCACCCAGTCCGGCGCGCCCTTGGCCACGTTGCGCTGCATGAACGGCTCCTGGCCGGGCCGCACCCGCTTCACCGACAGCGGCCGGCCGGCCAGCTGGGGCACCAGCCGGTCGGCGAACGCGTCGAGGTGGTCGACCAGGTCGCCCTTGGTGACCCCCAGCCCGTCGCCCAGCGGCGCGTCGAGGCTGGTCAGCCGGACGCCGTCCCGTTCGTCGTCGACCACCGGCCCACCGTGCCCGCCCCGCCCGGGCGCGGCAAGACGGCTACACGTCGTACGTGGCGCCCGGGGTGGCCAGCTCCGCGCCGGGGAACGCCGTCCGCGCCGCGGCGAGCTGCGCGACGGGGTCCACCCACGCCGGCACGTGCGTGACCAGCAGCCGCCGCACCCCGGCCGCGGCCGCGGCCTCCCCCGCCTGCCGGCCGGTGAGGTGCAGGTCCGGCGGCAGCCCGTCCCGGTCGGGGTGGGCGGCCTCGGCCAGCAGCACGTCGGCGCCGTGCGCGAGGTCGACGACGGCCTGCGACGGCCCGGTGTCGCCGGTGTAGACCAGCGAGCTGTCGTGCGCGGTCAGCCGGACGGCGTGGCACTCGACCGGGTGCGCGGTGCGCGCGGTCTGCACGGTGAACGGGCCGAGGACGGCCGACACCGGGGTGGCCGCGAAGTCGAAGACGTCGGTCAGCGGCGCGCCGCCCTCGTCGTAGACCAGGCCCAGCCGCCGCTCGGCGCCGGCGGGGGCGATCAGCGGGACCCGGCGCCGCGACGAGCGGCCCGAGTAGCGGTGCCACACCACGAACGGGACGACGTCGAGGCAGTGGTCGGCGTGCAGGTGGGACAGGTAGACCGCGTCGATCGAGTCGGGATCGGCCAGCGCCTGCAGCGCCCCGAACGACCCGCTGCCGAGGTCGAGCAGCACCCGGAAGCCGTCGTGCTCGACGAGGTAGCAGGAGGCCGCCGACGCGGGGCCGGGCCCGCTGCCCGAGCAGCCCACGACCGTGAGCCTCATGCCGCGCCCCCCGGCCGGTCGCACGTCCATCCGCTGTCCATGGCGGGCGCCAGGCTAACCGCCGGTCGGGAGCAGGGCGGCGGCCGGGACGGACAGGACGCCGTCGGCCCAGGACAGGCCGCCCAGGTCGCGGACGACGACGTCGGCCCCGGCGCCGAGGGCCCGCTCCCCCACGCCGACGACCCCCGCGCCGGCCGCCCGGCCGGCGGCGATGCCCGCGGGGCTGTCCTCGAACACCACGGTGTCCTCCGGCGGCACGCCGAGCAGACGGGCGCCGAGGCGGTAGCCCTCGGGGTCGGGCTTGCCGGTGCGCACGTCGCGGGCGGTGACCAGGGCGCCGGGCAGCGGCAGCCCCGCGGCGGTCAGGCGGGCGGTGGCGAGGTCGGGGGTGCCGGAGGTGACCACCGCCCAGACGCCGGCGGGCAGGCCGGCCAGGAGGTCGGCGGCGCCGGGGACGGCGGCCACGGTGGTCGCGTCCTCGAGCTCGTACCGGTCGATGAGCGCCGTCGCGGCGGCCCGGCCGGGCCCGGGCACCAGGTCGGCTACGGTGTCGGCCGACCGCCGGCCGTGCACGACGGCCAGCACGTCGGCGGACACCAGGCCGTGCTCGGTGGCCCAGCGGGACCAGGAGGAGGTGACGGCGGCGTCGGAGTCGACCAGGACGCCGTCGTTGTCGAAGAGCAGGCCCCTGGCGAGGAGCCGTCGGCCACCCTGCCCCCCGCCGCGAGCGTGCGAGCGGCGGGGGGCAGGGTGGCCCTTCGTCATGCCCAGAGCTGACCCTCGAGGGCCGCGGTGGCCTCCTCCAGCGTGCCGGCGTAGGCGCCGGTGGACAGGTACTTCCAGCCGCCGTCGCAGACGATGAACACGATGTCGGCCTTGCGGCCGGCCGCGACCTCGCGGTCGGCGACGCCCAGCGCGGCGTGCAGGATCGCGCCGGTCGAGATGCCGGCGAAGATGCCCTCCCGCTCGACCAGCTGCCGGGTGCGGTGGACGGCGTCCTCGGGGCCCACGGAGAACCGGGAGTCCAGCAGCGAGGCGTCGTAGAGCTCCGGGATGAAGCCCTCGTCGATGTTGCGCAGGCCGTAGACCAGCTCGCCGTAGCGCGGCTCGGCGGCGATCACCTGCACCCCGGGCTTGTGCTCGCGGAAGTAGCGCGAGCAGCCCATGAGCGTCCCGGTGGTGCCCAGCCCCGCGACGAAGTGGGTGATCGACGGCAGGTCGGCGAGGATCTCCGGGGCGGTGCCGGTGTAGTGCGCCTCGGCGTTGGCCGGGTTGCCGTACTGGTAGAGCATCACCCAGTCGTCGTGCTCGGCGGCCATCTCCTTGGCCATCGCGACGGCCTGGTTGGAGCCGCCGGCCGCCGGCGAGCTGACGATCTGCGCGCCGTACATCTCCAGCAGCTGGCGCCGCTCGACGGAGGTGTTCTCCGGCATGACGCAGATGAGCCGGTAGCCGCGCTGCCGGGCCACCATCGCCAGCGAGATGCCGGTGTTGCCGCTGGTCGGCTCGAGGATGGTGGCGCCCGGCTGCAGCGTGCCGTCCTTCTCCGCCGCCTCGATCATCGAGATCGCGGCGCGGTCCTTGATCGACCCGGTGGGGTTGTGGTCCTCGAGCTTCGCCCACAGCCGCACGTCCGGCGTCGGCGACAGGTTCGGCAGCCCGACCAGCGGGGTGCCGCCGAGGGAGTCGACGAGGGAGTTGAAGCGGGCCATCGAGAGCTCTTCCGGGTCTGGGGACGGGAGGGGACGGGGCGGCCTCAGCAGCCGCCGGCGACCGCCGGGAGGATCGTGACCGAGTCGCCGTCCTTGACCGAGGTGTCGAGGGCGCCGGTGAACCGCACGTCCTCGTCGTTGACGTAGACGTTGACGAAGCGGTGCAGCTTGCCCTCCTCGGTCACCAGGCGGCCCTTGAGGCCGGGGTGCTTGGCGTCGAGGTCGTCGACGAGCGCGCCGAGGGTGTCCCCGCTGCCCTCGACGGTCTTGTTGCCGCCGGTGTGGGTGCGCAGGATGGTCGGGATCCGGACCTCGATGGCCATGGCGTGCGGTTCTCCTCGGGAGGGTGGGGGACGTGCGGGAGCGCTCGACGCGAGCGCGTGTCGGTGCGGGCAACGCCCGCTCGCCGCGGGTCATTCCGCGGCAGGCCCCGTCCAGGGCACCGCCCCGGCTCGCGAGGGGCAGGAGGACGGGGTCCTTCCTCAGTCGTAGACGACGGTGGTCGGCGAGTGGCCGAACAGGTAGGACTCGACGACCTCGACGTCCTCCTCGCTCACCTCGCCGTCGACGATCCGGAAGCTGCGGAACTCGACGTCGTCCCCGGCCAGGCCGGTCTCCCGGCCGTGGTGGCGGGTCGAGACGAGCACGTAGTGGGCGTTCGGCTCGGACGCGTACGCGATGTCCGTCCGCGAGGGGTGCGCCTCGGTGGCGGTGTGCGAGTGGTAGATCACCACCGGCTCCTCGTCCCGGTCGTCCATCTCCCGGTACAGGCGCAGCAGGTCCGCCGAGTCGAACTCGTAGAACGTCGGCGAGCGGGCGGCGTTGAGCATCGGGATGAACCGCTCGGGACGGTCGCTGCCCTCGGGCCCGGCGACGACGCCACAGGCCTCGTCCGGGTGGTCCTCCCGGGCGTGGGCCACGATGGCGTCGTAGGTCGCGCGGTCGATGCGCAGCACGCCCCCAGTCTAGGCGGCGCCCGGGAGCGGCACCGCGGGCACCGGAGGACCCTCGCCCGACCGGGGCAGGACACCCGGTCGTCACCGACCGGATACGGTGCGGACCCGTGGTGCTCGAGCTGATCATGGCGGCCGGCGTGGTCGCCGTCGCGCTGCCGACCCTGTGGCTCGGGCTCCGGGGGCTGACCCTGCGCAGCGGGCACTACAGCAGCGACGTCGCCGCCGACCGCCTGTCGCTGGTGCTGCTCGTCGCGCTGCGGGTGCTGGTGCTCCTGCTGGTGCTCGCCCTGTCGGCGGTCACGCTCGTCTCCACCGTCGGGGCGGCCGTCCGCGAGCTGGAGCTGCCCAGCCTGGTGCTGGTCTTCTTCGTGCTGGACCTGCTGCTGGCGACGCTGGTGCTGCTCACCTTCGGGCGCCGCGCCCGGCGGCGACCGCGTCGACGAGCGAGCCCTGCAGCCCGGTGAGCCAGTAGTAGACGGCCAGCTGCTGGCCCTCCTCCCCCGCCGGGTCCTCGGGCGGCTCGGTCTCCTCGGTGATCCCGATCCGCTCGCCCAGCGCCAGCCGCAGGTCGTTGGTGGTGCGCAGCCACGCGCCGGCCTGGTCCCGGTCCAGCCGCACCTCGCCGCCGTCGGCGGGGAGGGTGGCCCGGACCGCGGCCAGGTCGTCGGTCTTGCCCGCGCGCAGCGCCGACTCGGTCAGCTCGCGGTAGTCGGCGGCGATCTCCGGGTCGGTGCGGTGCCCGGCCGGCAGCAGCCGGGCGACCACCGGGTCGCCGTCGACGTCCTCGGGGTCGGCGCCCAGCAGCTGCTCGAGCTGGTCGAGCAGCAGCCCGAGGACGCCGGCCTCGGCCGGCTCGAGCCGCGCGACGACGTCGGACCCCTTGCGGCGGAACGGCCTCATGCGTCCTGCTGGTAGGTGGCCCACAGGCCGTAGGCGTGCAGCCGGCTGGTGTCGTGCTCCATCCGCTCGCGCGGCCCGGAGCTGACCACCGCCTTGCCGTCGTTGTGCACCTGCAGCATGAGCGTGGTCGCCGTCGGCTCGTCGTAGCCGAACAGCTCCCGCAGCACGTGGGTGACGTAGGTCATGAGGTTCACCGGGTCGTTCCAGACGATGGTGACCCAGGGCCGGTCGAGGTCGGCGGTCTCCTCGACCGTGGATTCGGGCGTCCGTGTCGGCGCGAGTGGTCCGGCCACCCGACCACTCTAGGACGGTCCCTCCCCCGCTCCCCCGGGTGCGGTCGCGGCGGTCGACCTAGGGTTCGGATCATGCCGACGGGTACCGCCCTGCTCACCGACCGGTACGAGCTGACCATGGTCGCCGCCGCCCTGGCCGACGGCACCGCCGACCGGGACTGCGTCTTCGAGGTCTTCGCCCGGCGCCTCCCGCACGGCCGCCGCTACGGCGTGGTCGCCGGCACCGGCCGGCTCCTGGAGCTGCTGCCCTCCTTCCGCTTCGGCGACGAGGAGCTGGCCACCCTCCGCGAGCAGGGCCTGACCGACGCGCGGCTGCTGGACTGGCTGGCCGACTTCCGCTTCTCCGGCGACGTCGACGGCTACGCCGAGGGCGAGCTGTTCTTCCCCGGCTCCCCGGTGCTCACCGTGCGCGCACCCTTCGCCGGGGGCGTGCTGCTGGAGACCCTCGTCCTCTCCGTGCTCAACCACGACAGCGCGATCGCCTCGGCCGCGGCCCGCATGGTGGGGGCGGCCTGCGAGCGGCCGTGCATCGAGATGGGCTCGCGGCGCACCCACGAGCAGGCCGCGGTCGCCGCGGCCCGGGCGGCGTACCTGGTCGGCTTCACCGCCAGCTCCAACCTGGAGGCCGGCCGCCGGTACGGGGTGCCGACGACGGGCACCAGCGCGCACGCCTTCACCCTCCTGCACGACGACGAGGCCGCCGCCTTCCGCGCGCAGGTGGACACCCTGGGCGTCGGCACCACGCTGCTGGTGGACACCTACGACGTCGCCCAGGGCATCCGGACGGCGGTCGAGGTGGCCGGGCCGGAGCTCGGCGCCATCCGGCTGGACTCCGGCGACCTGCCGACGCTGGCCACCGCCGCCCGCCGCCAGCTCGACGACCTCGGCGCCACGAAGACGCGGATCATCGTCACCAGCGACCTCGACGAGTACGCGATCGCCGGGCTCATGGCCGCGCCGGTCGACGGCTACGGCGTCGGCACCTCGCTGGTCACCGGGTCGGGCGCGCCGACCGCCGGCATGGTCTACAAGCTGGTCCAGCGCGACGGCGTGCCGGTGGCCAAGCGCTCGGAGGGCAAGAACTCCACCGGCGGCCGCAAGGCCGCCGTCCGCCGGCACGACCCCGACGGGACGGCGACCGCCGAGGTGGTCAGCAGCGGGCCGGTCGAGCCGCGCGACGGCGACCGGCGGCTGGTGGTGGAGCTGGTCCGCGGCGGCGAGCCGGTGGCGCCGTCGTCGCCGGCCGACGCGCTCGAGGCGGCGGCCGCGCACCACCGCCGGGCGCGCGAGGCCCTGCCGCAGGAGGCATGGGCGCTCTCCCGTGGGGAACCCGCACTGGAGACGGTGACGGCGTGAACGGAGGTCCCGCAGTGACGCGCGCACTGCTGGTGGTGGACGTGCAGAACGACTTCTGCGAGGGCGGCAGCCTGGCGGTGGCCGGGGGTGCGGCGGTGGCGGCGGCCATCACCGAGCACGTGAGGTCCGCGGACTACGCGTACGTGGTCGCCACCCGCGACCACCACGTCGACCCGGGCGACCACTTCCACGAGCAGCCCGACTACCTGGAGACCTGGCCGGCGCACTGCGTCGCCGGCACGAGCGGGCTCGAGCTGCACCCGTCGCTGGACCGCGGGCCGCTCGACGCCGTCTTCGACAAGGGCCACTACGCGGCGGCCTACTCCGGCTTCGAGGGGCGGGCCGACGGCGTGCCGCTGGCGGACTGGCTGCGCGAGCGGGGCGTGGACGCCGTCGACGTCGTCGGGATCGCGACCGACCACTGCGTGCGGGCCACCGCGCTGGACGCCGTCGCGGCCGGCTTCGCGACCCGCGTGCTGCTCGACCTCACCGCGGGGGTGTCCGAGGCCTCGACCGAGGCGGCGCTGGACCAGCTGCGCACCGCCGGCGTCGAGCTCGAGGGCGCGGTCACCCACCCCTGACCCCGCCCCCGAGGTGAGCCGCCCCTGCGGGTGGTCGTGCCCGGTGGCGGGCCCGAAGGCGTGGGGGGCACCAGGGTCCTCGCGGGCACCTGGCCGCGGTGCCCTCCGGTAGGACGGCGATGTCAGAGCGCGTCCATCACCTCGTCGCGGGTGAAGCCGAGCACCTGCAGGACGGCGTCGAGGTAGGGCTGGTTGAGCGCGGTGTGCGCCTGCTCGCGCACCACCGGCTTGGCGTTGAACGCGATGCCGAGCCCGGCGGCGTTGAGCATGTCGAGGTCGTTGGCGCCGTCGCCGACCGCGACCGTCTGCTCCAGCGGGATGCCGTGCTCGGCGGCGAACCGGGCCAGCGCCCGGGCCTTGCCCGCCCGGTCGACGATCTCGCCCACCAGGCCGCCGGTGAGCCTCCCGTCGGCGACCTCGAGGGTGTTGGCCGCGGCGAAGTCGAGGCCGAGCGCGGCGGCCAGCGGGTCGGTGATCTGGCTGAAGCCGCCGCTGACGATGCCGCAGCGGAACCCGAGCCGCTGCAGCGTGCGGATGAGCGTGCGGGCGCCCGGGGTGAGCTCCAGGTGCTCCCGCACCTCGTCGAGCACCTCGACCGGCAGGCCCGCCAGCGTGGCGACCCGGGCCCGCAGCGACTCGGCGAAGTCCAGCTCCCCGTTCATGGCCGCCGCGGTGATCCGGGCGACCTCGGCCGCGCGCCCGGCGCGGGCGGCCAGCTCGTCGATGACCTCGCCCCGCACCAGCGTGGAGTCGACGTCGAGGACGATCAGCCGCTTGCTGCGCCGGGCGAGCCCGACCTGCTCGACGGCGATGTCGGCGCCGGTGGCGGCGGCGACGGCGGCCAGCGCGGTGCGCAGCTCGGTGGCCCCGGCGCCGGAGACGGTCAGCTCGAGGGACGTGACCGGGTGGTCCGACAGCCGCCGGATCGCGTCGATGTTGCCGCCGACGCCCGCGATGGCGGTGGCCGCGCCGGCGACCGCGGAGGGCGGCACGGGCCGGCCGAGCAGGATCACGTGGTGCGGCCGTCCGGTGGGCGTGCTGCCGGCGCCGCGGTCCGAGGCGGTCTCCACCGCGACCCGGAGCCCGGTGGCGCGGGCGACCTCGGTGGCCAGCCGGCCCAGGCAGGCGAGGAAACCGGCCTCGTCCACCGCGCCGTCGGCCGGCCGGGCGCCGATGACCACCCCGAGGACGAGCTGGCCGTGCACGACGACCTGCTCGACGTCGACGACCTCGACCGGCGGCAGCCCCTGGTCGCCGGAGGCGAGGGCCCCGAAGAGCCGGGCGGTCACGCCGGGCCGGTCGGCGCCGGTGACCGTGAGGACCGCGCGGGGCCCGTCGGGGGCGGCCTGCGGGCGCGTGCGGGGTGCGGGGTCGAGCGGCACGGCGGCCATCGTGCCGCACTCCCCCGGCGGCTCCGGGCGGTGGCCCCGGAGACGAGGCGACGCCCCGCCGGCCGGAGCCGACGGGGCGTCGTCGTGACGCGGTGCGCCTTGCGGGTGGCCCCGCTCCTGGGCCCCACCCCGAGCCTGCGAGGGGTGGGGGGCAGCGGGGTCCTTCTAGAAGGGGTCGGGGTCGTTCGGGCCCTGACGCGGGCCGGTGCCCTCGGCGAGCTCGCTGACCCCGGCGTAGGGCTGGTGCCGCTTGCCGACGTGCGCCTCGGCGTGCAGCCGCTCCACCAGGTGCGGGTAGTGCGCCTCGAACGCCGGACGCTCCGACCGGATCCGCGGGATCTCGGTGAAGTTGTGCCGCGGCGGCGGCGAGGACGTCGCCCACTCCAGCGAGTTGCCGTGACCCCAGGGGTCGTCGCGCAGCGCGAGCCGGCCGTACTTCCACGACTTCACCACGTTGTACAGCCACGGGATGGTCGAGGCGCCCAGGACGAACGACCCGATCGTGGAGATCACGTGCAGGGTGGTGAACCCGTCGGTGGGCAGGTAGTCGACGTACCGGCGCGGCATGCCCTCGGTGCCCAGCCAGTGCTGGACCAGGAACGTCGCGTGGAAGCCGATGAACACCAGCCAGAAGTGCAGCTTGCCCAGCCGCTCGTCCATCATCCGGCCCGACATCTTCGGGAACCAGAAGTAGATGCCGGCGTAGGCGGCGAACACCACGGTGCCGAAGACGACGTAGTGGAAGTGCGCGACGACGAAGTAGCTGTCGTTGACGTGCCAGTCCAGCGGCGGGCTGGCCAGCAGCACGCCGGTCAGGCCGCCCAGGAGGAACGTCACCAGGAAGCCGATGGAGAACAGCATCGGCGTCTCGAACGTCAGCTGGCCGCGCCACATGGTGCCGATCCAGTTGAAGAACTTGATGCCGGTCGGCACGGCGATGAGGTAGGTCAGGAACGCGAAGAACGGCAGCAGCACCGCGCCGGTCGCGTACATGTGGTGCGCCCACACGGTGAGCGAGAGGCCGCCGATGAGCAGCGTGGCCCCGACCATGCCCTTGTAGCCGAACAGCGGCTTGCGGGAGAACACCGGGATGATCTCGGTGATGATGCCGAAGAACGGCAGCGCGATGATGTAGACCTCGGGGTGGCCGAAGAACCAGAACAGGTGCTGCCACAGCATCGGGCCGCCGTTCTCGTCCGAGTAGACGAGGGCGCCGAGGTTGCGGTCGGCCAGCATGCCGAAGATCGCCGCGGTGAGGATCGGGAAGGCCAGCAGCACCAGCAGGCTGGTGACCAGCGTGTTCCAGGTGAAGATCGGCATCCGGAACATGGTCATGCCCGGCGCCCGGAGGCAGGCGATCGTGGCGGTGAAGTTGACCGCGCCGAGGATGGTGCCGAGGCCGCTGACCGCGAGGCCGGAGAACCACAGGTTGGCGCCGGGGCCCGGGGAGTGGACGGCGTCGGACAGCGGGGCGTAGGCGTACCAGCCGAAGTCGGCCGCGCCGCTGGGCGTGAAGAAGCCCGAGACCGCGATGAGGCTGCCGAAGAAGAACAGCCAGAACGAGAAGGCGTTCAGCCGCGGGAAGGCGACGTCCGGCGAGCCGATCTGCAGCGGCATGATGAGGTTCGAGAACGCGAAGAACAACGGCGTCGCGAACATCAGCAGCATGATCGTGCCGTGCATCGTGACGAGCTGGTTGTACTGCTCGGGCGACAGGAACTGCAGCCCGGGCTGTCCCAGCTCACCGCGGATCAGCATGGCCATGAAGCCACCCACGATGAACCAGGCGAACGAGGTGGCCATGTACATCAGGCCGATGGTCTTGTGGTCCGTGGTCCGCAGCAGGTTCGAGAGCCGCGCACCCCGCTGGACCTCGCGAGCCGGACTGGGCCGGCTCACGATCGGTGCAGGCGCGATCGTCACGAGCGCAGCTTAGACCGAGGGCGTCGGGCCCGTCGGGCCCGACCGGGGAGGCGCGCCGGTGCTCACGGCGCCGCCGGGGACGGCGTCCAGGTCACGTCATGATCAAGACGGGTTTCCGCGCTGCTCACCAGGGGAACAGGACCGTCCGAGCCTGGAGATCCCAGCGCCTCGGCCACTCCGGCCAGCCCCTCAGGAGGTCCCCACAGTGGAGCTTCTCTGGAACATCATCGTGCTCATCGTGGTCGGCGCCATCGCCGGCTTCATCGCACGGGCCGTCGTCCCCGGCAAGCAGTCGATGAGCGTCGGGATGACGATCGTCCTCGGCATCATCGGTTCCTTCGTCGGGAACCTGCTCGGCAGCCTGATCAGCGGCAACGGCTTCGAGCTCGGCACCGCCGGGATCATCGGTTCGATCCTCGGTGCGATCGTCGTGCTGCTGGTCTACGTCTTCGCCACCCGCGGACGCACCCGCACGCGCGTCTGACCCGCGGGGACTCCCGGCGCCTCGGGAGCCCTGCGCCCAGTCGCCCAGGAGGGGCCCGGCCGTCACGGCCGGGCCCCTCCTGCGTGTGCGGGCGGCGTCCAGGTGGTGACGTCGACGGCGAGGGTCACCCGCACCCGCTCCGGCAGGGCGGCGACCGCGGCGGCCAGCCGTTCGGGAGTCAGGTGCCGGGCGTGCGGCCCCATCCCCACGACGGTGGTCACGGTGCGGCGGTCGAGCTCGAGCTCCTCCCGGTGCCGCACGCGCCCGGCCGGCACGAGGTGCGGCTCCAGGGCCGCGGACAGCCGGGCCTCCTTCTCCGGGTCCACCCGCAGCAGCCCCAGCGGGCCGACCAGCTCGGCGAGGTGCTCGGGTGCCGGGGTGGCGACCACCAGCCGGCCGCCGGGGCGCAGCACCCGCGCGGTCTCCGGGCCGTTGCGCGGGGCGAACACCACCATCGCCCGGTCGACGGCGGCGTCGCGGACCGGCAGCCGGGCCCAGGTGTCGGCGACGACGGCGAGCGCCCGCGGGGAGGCACCGGCCGCGCGCCGGGCGGCGTACCGCGAGGAGTCGAGCACCACGCCGACGGCGCCGGGTAGCGCGTCCAGCACGCCCGCCAGGTGGTGCCCGGTCCCCCCGCCGAGGTCGAGGACGGCGTCGACCGGCCCCTCCCCCGCGGCGACGGCGGCGGCCAGGACCCGGGTGAGCCCGGCGTAGGTGCCGGCGGCGAGCACCTCCGCGCGGTCGGCGACCATGGCCGCGGTGTCCCCGGTCGGGGGCGTGTGGCCCGGCGGCAGCAGCGTCACGTGGCCCTGCCGGGCGCGGTCGAAGGAGTGGCCGGCCGGGCAGCGCAGGCCGGCGTCGCCGGGGAGCGCGGCCAGCTCCGCGCCGCAGACGGGACAGGCCAGCACCGCCACCGCCCGCGGCGGCCAGGGCCGCCACCGGCTCACGGCGCACCCGCCGGGACCGGCGGCGGCGCCGGCTCGGCCGTGCGGGCGGGCACCACGGCGACGGCGGCCGCGGCGGCGGCCGCACCGAGCGCGAACGCGGCCGGGTAGCCGGGTCCGCCGTCGGCGAGCAGCGCCGCGAGCGGGACGGTCAGCGCGGCCGCCAGGTTCTGCGCGGTGTTGTGCGCGCCCAGCGCGCGCCCGGCCCAGGCGCTGCCGGCCTGCTCGGCCACCGAGGTGAACGCCACCCCGTTCGGGCTCACCGTGGCGACCGCGGCCAGCGCCACCGCCGCCGCGGCGGCCCCCGGCCCGAGGAGGTCCGGCGTCAGGGCCGCGACGACGGCGAGCAGCCCGACGACGACGGCCACCGCCCCCGCGACCTGCCGCAGCGGCCCGAGCCGGCTGCCCACCCGGTCCGACCACGTTCCCGCGCCGAGCCGCGCGGCGACCCCGCCGGCCTGCGTGACCGCCAGCAGCGTCCCGGCGCCGGCGGCACTCCAGCCGGCGCCGCGCACCAGCCAGTCGAAGGCCAGCCCGGCGACGGCGAACTGCGGCACGACGAGCAGGGTGCTGGCCGCGTGGACCCGCCACAGCACCGGGTTGCGGTAGGGCGAGGCCGGCCGAGGTGTGCCGTCGGTGCGCGGGGGCCGGGCCGGGTCGCGGACGAGCAGGCCGACGAGGACGGCGGTGACCGCGCAGCCGGCGGCGAGGAACGCGAAGGCGCCGCCGGGGCCGTCGGTGGCCAGCCGCGGCAGCGTCAGCGCGGCGAGGCCCACGCCCAGCGGCTGCCCGGCCTGCCGGACGCCCATCGCCAGCCCGCGCTGCTCCGGCGGGAACCAGCCGAGCACCAGCCGGCCGCTGGCCGCGTGCACCGACGCGCTGCCGGCCCCGGCCAGCAGCAGCCACAGGCCGGTGGGCACGGCGGCGTCGGCCAGCGCGGCGCCGGTCAGCGCTCCGGCGGCGACCGCGAGCCCGGCGGAGAGCACCAGCCGCTCGCCGTACCGGTCGGCCAGCACGCCCCAGAGCAGCAGCGCGCACACCAGGCCGGCGGTGGGCGCGGCGACCAGCAGGCCGGCCTGCGGCAGCGTCAGCCCCTCCTCCCGCAGCGCGAGGGTGAGGAAGGGCATCCCGTTCTGCGCCGCGCAGGCGGCGACCAGCCCGGTCAGGCCGACGGCGAGGTGGCGCCAGCGGGCTGCGGGAGGGGACGCCGGCGGGAGGGCCGTCACCGGGCGACCGGGTGGAAGACCACCTCGGTGAGCGCCCCGCCGTCGGCGACCGCGGTGACGAAGGTGCCGTGCGGCTGCCGGCGCCGGTCGGTGGGCGAGCCGGGGTTGACCAGCCGGAGCCCGGTGTCGGTGGTGGTGTCCCACGGGATGTGGCTGTGGCCGAAGAACAGGACGTCGGTGTCCGGGAAGCGCGCGGCGCAGCGGCGCTCGCGGCCCCTGGCGTCACCGGTCTCGTGGACGACGGCGACCCGCAGCCCGCCCACCTCGGCGCGCGCCACCTCCGGCAGCCGCTCGCGCAGGGGCCCGTGGTCGTTGTTGCCGTACACCGCGAGCAGGGCCCGGGCGCGGGACTCGAGGGCGTCGAGCAGGGCGACGTCGACCCAGTCGCCGGCGTGCACGACGAGATCGGCGGCCTCGATGGCCGCCCACAGGGAATGAGGCAGGTCACGGGCCCGCTTCGGGAGGTGCGTGTCGGCGGTCACCACCAGCGAGACGGACACGACCCCATGGTCGCAGGGGGCTAGGTTGCTCCCTCGGCCGACGACCTCGGCCCCCTCTCACGACTCCCTGAGGACCCCATGACCCACCCGTCGTCCACCCCTGCCGCCGCGCCGGACACCCCGGGCGCGGCGCCCTACGAGAAGCGCTGGCTCGCCCTCGGCGTCATCGCGATGACCGTCCTGCTGGTCATCCTCGACGCCACGATCGTCAACATCGCGCTGCCGGCGGTGTCGGCCGACCTCGGCATCTCGGCCGCGACCCAGCAGTGGATCGTCACCGCCTACACCCTCACCTTCGGCGGCTTCCTGCTCCTCGGCGGCCGCATCGCCGACTTCTGGGGCCGCAAGCGCACCTACCTGGTCGGCGCGGCCGGCTTCGCCATCGCCTCGGCGCTCGGCGGCATCGCGCAGAACGAGGCGATGCTGTTCGGCGCCCGCGCGCTGCAGGGCGTCTTCGGCGCGCTGCTGGCGCCGGCCTCCCTCGCGCTGCTGACCGTGCTGTTCACCGACCCGAAGGAGCGCGCCAAGGCGTTCGGCGTCTACGGCGCGATCGCCGGCGGCGGGTCGGCGGTGGGCCTGCTGCTCGGCGGCGTCCTGACCGAGTACGCCGACTGGCGCTGGTGCTTCTGGGTGAACCTGCCGGTCGCGCTGCTCGCCGTCGTCCTGGCGATCCCGATCGTCCCGGAGAGCCGGGCGCCCGGGGACACCAAGTACGACATCCCCGGTGCCGTGCTGGTCACCCTCGGCCTGGCCTCGATCGTCTACGGCTTCACCCGGGTGGCCGAGGCGTCGCAGACCAACGCCGCCGAGGCCGCGGCCGCCAACGCCCAGGCCGCCGCGCAGGGCGGCACCACGCTGGTGTCACCCGAGAGCGGCTGGGCCGACGGCCTGGCGTGGGTGTTCATCGTCGCGGGCCTCGTGCTGGTGGCGCTGTTCGTGCTGCTGGAGCTGCGCACCCGCAACCCGCTGCTGCCGATGCGCATCGTGCTCGACCGCAACCGCGGCGGCGCCTACCTCACCTCGACGCTGGTCGGTGCCGGGCTCATCGGGGCGTTCTTCTTCCTGAGCCTGTACTTCCAGCAGGTGCTCGGCTACGAGCCGGTCGTCGCGGGCGTCGCCTCGCTGCCGACGACGCTGGGCGTGTTCATCTCGGCCGGCGCGGCCAGTGCGCTGGTGCCGCGGGTCGGCCCGAAGCCGCTCATGGTGCTCGGCGGCCTGCTCGCCGCGGGCGGGCTGTTCACGCTGTCGTTCGTCGGCCTGGACACGGGCTTCTGGGAGCTGCCCTTCCCCGGCCAGCTGCTGCTCGGCCTGGGCCTGGGCTTCACCTTCGTGCCGCTGTCCAACCTCGCGCTGGTCGGCGCCGGCGAGCACGACGCGGGGGCGGCGAGCGCGATGCTCAACGCCACCCAGCAGGTCGGCGCCTCGATCGGCACCGCCGTCCTGGCCTCGCTGTCGGTGGGCGCGATCAGCGCCTACTCCGCGGACGCGCTGACCTCGGGCGCCGACCCGCGGGACCCGGCGGTCGGCCTGCAGGGCCAGGTGGAGGGCTACACCACCGCCTTCACCTGGGCGGCCGCGCTGCTCGTCGTCGGCGCGCTGGTGGCCGCGGTGCTCATCAAGGCCACCAAGGAGGACCTGCCGGCCGGCGACGTCGCCGTCCACGTCGGCTGACCCCCCTCCGCAGCGCACCGCCCGCGTCCCCGCCCCGGGTCGCGGGCGGTGCCGCGTTCAGGTGCCGGGGGGGGTTGCGTGCTTGCGGAGGGGGGCGTTTTATGGCTGCAGCTCGGGGTCGTCG
>NZ_JBJGZF010000024.1:0-49435 GCF_054050375.1 Geodermatophilus sp. SYSU D00879 | reverse complement strand
CCCCCCCCCCCCCCCCCCCGCCCCCCCCCGCCCCCCCCCCCCCCCCCCCCCCCCCCCCCCCCCCCCCCCCCCCCCCCCCCCCCCCCCCCCCCCCCCCCCGGGGGTGACGACTGCACTACGCTCAGTGGGCCATGCGGCCCGCCGACCTCGCCCTGCTGCGGACGCCGGGGACGCCGGCGGTCTCGCCGGACGGGCGCATGGCCGTGGTCGCGGTCAGCCACCCCGATCTGGATGCCGACGCCTACCGCGCCCAGCTGTGGGCCGTCCCCACCGACGGCTCGGCGCCGGCCCGCCCGCTGACCTCCGGCGCCCGCGACTCCGCCCCGGCGTTCTCCCCGGACGGCCGCTGGCTGGCCTACCTGTCGGCTGCGCCCGGTGGGCACCCGCAGCTGCACCTGCTGCCCACCGCCGGCGGCGCGCCGCGCCGGCTCACCGACGCGCCGCTGGGCGCCGGCGCCCCGGTGTGGTCACCGGACTCCCGCCGGCTGGCCTGGGTGGCCCGCGTGCCCGAGGAGGGCCGCTACGGCACCGCCGACGACGTGCCGCCGGAGGCCGAGCCGCCGCGGCTGGTCACCCGGCTGCGGCACCGCGTCGACGACGTCGGCTACACCGCCGACCGCCCCAGCTGCGTGTTCGTCCTCGACCTGCCTCCGGACCCGCTCGACGACACCGGCGACCCGCCCGAGGCGCGGCAGCTCACCGACGGCCGCGGCGAGGACACCGACGTCGCCTGGTCGCCCGACGGCGGCACCCTGGCGTTCGTCTCCGCGCGGCACGCCCGCGCCGACCGCGACTGCGTCCGCGACGTCTGGCTGGTGCCGGTGACCGGCGGGGAGCCGCGCCGGGTGACCCGCGGCCGCGGCGAGTGCCGGCTGCCGGCGTTCGACCCCGCCGGGACGTGGGTCTACGTGACCGCTCGCCCCGACCTCGGCCCCGACGGGCTCGACGTCGCCGGGCGCGGGCTGACGCTGTGCCGGGTGCCGGCCGCCGGCGGCCCGCTGGAGGCCGTGCTCGACCCACGGGAGACCCACCGCGGCGACGAGACGCCGGCGACGGTGCTGTGCGGCGGCGCGGCGCTGGTCGGCGTCGAGCGGCGCGGCTCGGTGGCACTGCTGCGGGTGCCCCTCGACGGCGGCGCGCCCGAGACGCTGGTCGAGGGGCCGTTCACCGTGCGCGGGGTCGCGGCCGGGGGCGGGGTCGTCGTCGCCACCGTCGCGCACGACCGCTCGGCGGGGGAGCTGGTGGCGATCACCCCCGGCCGGCGTCGCCTGCTCACCGGCTTCGGCGCCGCGCTCGGCGCCACCGGCCGGCTGCACCGCGCCACCGAGCGCACCGCCACGGCCCCCGACGGCGCGCCGGTGCACGGCTGGGTCACCGTGCCCGACGGCCCCGGCCCGCACCCGGTGCTGCTGCTGGTGCACGGCGGGCCGTTCGCCCAGTACGGCTGGTCGCTGCTGGACGAGACGCAGGTGTACGTGTCGGCGGGCTACGCGGTCGTGCAGTGCAACCCGCGCGGCTCGTCCGGCTACGGGGAGGAGCACGCCCGCGCCGTCGTCGGGGCCTGGGGCGACCGGGACGCCGCCGACGTGCTGGCCTTCCTCGACGCCGCGCTGGCCGACCCGGCGCTGGACGCCGAGCGGGTCGGGATCCACGGCGGCTCCTACGGCGGGTTCCTCACCGCGC
Source organism: Geodermatophilus sp. SYSU D00879 (assembly GCF_054050375.1). NCBI lineage: Bacteria > Bacillati > Actinomycetota > Actinomycetes > Geodermatophilales > Geodermatophilaceae > Geodermatophilus > Geodermatophilus sp. SYSU D00879. The sequence goes on along the minus strand of NZ_JBJGZF010000024.1, from coordinate 47,752 downwards.
TGCTGCTCACCCGCACCGACCGGTTCGCCGCCGCGGTCGTGGAGCGGGCGGTGACCGACCCGGCGTCGTTCGCCGGCTCCAGCGACATCGGCTGGTGGTACGCCGACGCCTACATGGGCGCCGAGCCGGTGAGCCCGCTGGCGCAGGCCGCGGCGATCCGCACGCCGACCCTCGTCGTCCACGCCGAGCAGGACGAGCGCTGCCCGGTCGAGCAGGGCCGGCGGCTGTTCGTCGCGCTGCAGCGGCAGGGCGTGCCGAGCGCGCTCCTGCTGTTCCCCGGCGAGGGCCACGAGCTGTCCCGCTCCGGCCGGCCCCGGCACCGGCTGGCCCGGTTCGAGCACCTGCTCGCCTGGTGGGACCGCTGGCTGCCGGTGGGAACTCAGGCCGGCCGCAGCCGCGCGCCCTCGGCGGACACCACGAGCCGGCCGTCCACCCGCGCGGCCGGGAACACCGCCACGTGGCCGGGCGCCGCGGGGACCGGCAGCCCGCCGTCGATCTCGTAGCGGGAGTTGGTGACCTTGCGGCGGGTGCCGGCCGGGTCGTCGGGGCCTGCCGGCGGCGCGTCCGGCCGCAGCACGACGACCACCTCGGTGCAGCCCGGGGGCCAGTCCCAGCGCAGCCGGTCGCCGCGCAGCACGACGCCGGAGACCGGCGGCAGGGAGACGGCAGGGGGCCGCGGCCGGGCGTCCCCGCCGTGCGCCTCGGGCGCCGCGACGCCGAGCCGGGACGCGACGACGACGTAGCCGGCGACCTCGCCGTACCCGCCGTCCTCGAGCGCGGTGACCGTGGTCGACCCGACCACCTGCCGGGTGCCGTCCGGGCGCACCCGCAGCACCCGGTACTCGACCGGGCCCGCCGACGCCGACGCCGTCCAGCGCACCTCGCGGGCACCGCCGGGCGCCGGGGCGACGACGACGTCCGTGGCCGGCGCGACGGCCAGTGCGGCGAGCTCGGCCCGGGCGGCGGGGTGGTCGGCGACGGCGTCGAGGGCGGCCAGCAGCGCGTCCTCGCGGTCCCGGCCGGCGCAGGGCGGGGCGAGGACCGCGTCGGCCAGCGCCAGCGCCTCCCGCGACCGCCGGAGCAGCCCGGCGGCGTCCTCCCCGCCCGGGCCGGGGACGTCGGCGGCCGTGGCGACCAGCTGCTCGAGCGCGGCGGCGGCCGCCGCGTGGCGCCGCGCGGCGACGGCGGGACCCACACCGCGCCAGGCCGCCTCCGCCCGCGCGACCGCCTCCGCGGCCTCCTCCTGCACCGCGCGGATCGGCGGCTGCATGCCGCCGGCCGCGGCCAGCGCGGCGGCGGCGTGCCGGCGCGCGGCGACCGGCCGCCCGGCCCGCAGCGCCGCCCGGGCCGCGGACACCTCCGCCTGCCAGGCGCCCCGGCCGGGTACGGGCGGCGGCGGGACCAGCTCGACCGCGGTGCCGGCCGCGGCGGCCAGCTCGGTGACGACGGCGGCGGCGCGCCGCGGGTCGAGCCCGGCGGCCATCGCCTCCTGCACGAGGACGTGCGCGTCGGCGGGGGTGAGCCGGTCCTCGACGAGCACCGCGGCCGCCACCCGCGGGCGCAGCGCCTCGCGGACGTCGGCGGCCAGCGCGTCGAGGTAGCGGTCCGGGTCGCCGTCGACCAGCAGCGCGCCCACGGCGGCCAGCAGGTCGTCGACGAGCGCGCGACGCCGGTCGGGGCGGCGCTGCCGGTTGAGGACGAGCAGCGCGTCGCGGCGGCGGCGCACGGTCTCCCGGTCCGCCGTCGGGGGCAGCTCCAGGAACGCGTGCAGGCCCGGCACCGGGGCCCCCTCGATCCGGCCGAGCTCCTCCAGCCCGTCGCGGACCTGCCGGAGGACGGCGTCGTCGACGGTCGGGGCGGCGCCGAGCTGCCGGTGGCGGCGCAGCCGGGCCTCGAAACCGGCGTCGTCGACGCCCGCAGCGGCGGCCAGGGCGCGCAGCCCGTCGACCTTGTCCGCCGGCACGCCGCCGAAGCGCTCGGCCAGCCGCTCCAGGGCGGCGTCGAGCTCGGCGAACCGGGCCGCCTCCCGCCGCTCCCGCTCCGCGCGGGTCTGCCCGGCCAGCCACTCCCGCCCGCCGGGGGTGCGCAGCTGCGCGGCGAGGGCGTCGTGGGACCGCAGCAGCGCGGTCACCAGCCCGCGGTACTTGGGGTGGTCGCGCTGCTTCTGCCAGAACGCCCAGACCTCCTCGACCCGGCGGGCGACCTCGTCGTCGGTCAGCCACGCCGCGGCCTCCAGCGGGAGGTCGTAGACCTCGAAGGGGTCGGTGGTGTCCGGGCCGCCGCGGCGCTCGATCGCGGCGAGGACCCGCTTGCGGTAGCCGTTGCCGTCGAACGGCGGCAGCGTCATCGGCTCAGTCCTGCCGGCGGCGGACCCGGCCGACCTGCGCGCGCTCGCGGGCGACGTCGGCCTGGCTCAGCGCCGCGCCGGTCTCCACCCGCACGGTGAGCGGGCGGTCGGCCAGCCCCTCGTGCAGCGCGGTCAGCTCGAGGATGCCGTCGAAGCCCATCCGCAGCACGACCTCGATCTCGGTGCCGGCGGGGTACCCGGGCGGGATGTCCTCGATGGAGGCCTCGGCGAGCAGCTTGGCGTCCTCGGGCCGGGCCGACTCGGCGCCGCCGCCCTGCTCGACCACCCGGATGGTGACCACCCGCTGGTCGTCGTGCACCGTGCCGAACGAGCGGCGCACGGCCACCGGCAGCCGGTCGTCGCGGTGCACCAGGAAGACCGCCGACGGCTCGCCGAACCGGTCCAGCGCCAGGACGCCGAAGCCGCGGGAGACGGTGTTGAGCACCTGGATCTCCACGGTGCGCCGCACCTGAGCCGCGGACAGACCGACGGCGTCGCCGAGGCGGGCGCAGGCGGCGTCGACGTCGGCCGGGGCGGCGTACTGCAGCGGCGCGCCACCGCGCAACTGCCCGCGGGTCACCAGGTCGGCGGTGAGCAGCCGCTCCAGCTGCTTCTTCCGGCCGTACACCGCGGCGCCCCTGGCGACGGCGAGGTCGGGGTCGTGCAGCTCGGCCGGCACGCCGAGCTCGGCGGTCAGCCGCCGCGCGACGGCGGGCATCCGGGTCGAGCCGCCGACGAGCAGCACCCGGTCGATCCGGTCGACGCCGCGGGCGCGGGCCGCGGCGACCGCCGCGCGGGTCAGCTCCACCGTGCGGTCGAGCAGGCCCGCGGTGAGCCGCTCGAACTCGGCGCGGGTCACCGGCACGTCCACCCGGCGGCCGTCGTGCTCGACCGGCACGACGACGGACTGCCGGACGCTGAGCTCGCGCTTGGCCCGCTCGGCGGCGAGCACCAGCGCCTGGCCGCCGGCGCCGTCGTCGAGCGGGTCCTCGGCCTCGGGGTGGGCGGCGAGGAAGGCGTGCGAGAGGTGGACGGCGAGCTTCTCGTCCCAGTCGGCGCCGCCGAGCTCGTGGTCGCCGTCGGTGGCGACGACGGCCAGCCGCCGGTCGGCCAGCTCCACGACCGCGACGTCGACCGTGCCGCCGCCGAGGTCGTAGACGAGCGCGACCTCCTCGAGGTGCCCGGGCGGTCCGCCGCCGTCGAGGCGGGCGAAGCCGTAGGCCAGCGCGGCCGCCGTGGGCTCGTTGATGACGTCGAGGACGGTGAGGCCCGCGTACTCGCCGGCCAGCCGGGTGGCCCGCCGCTCCTCGTCGCCGAAGTAGGCGGGCACGGTGATGACGACGTCCTGCACCGGGCCCGGCGTGGAGAAGCCGGTCTCGCTGACCAGCGCCTTGAGCACCAGGCTGCTCACCGCGGGCGCCGACCAGGACCGGCCGTGGCTGACGAACCGCCACGTGCCGTCGCCCATGCGCCGCTTGACCAGCGTGCAGACGTCGTCGGGCCGGGCGCGCGCCAGGACGCGGGCGCGCTCGCCGGTGACGTAGTCGTCGGGGCCGACGAACAGGACGACGCTGGGCAGCGTCGGGGCGCCGTCGAGGAGGGGGACGACCCGCGCGGCGCCGTCGTCGTCGACCTGCGCCAGGCAGCTGTACGTGGTGCCCAGGTCGATCCCGTACACGGCAGGGGAGGGCGAGGGGGCACCGCGCGGCATGGGCCGGAGGGTAGCGGCGGGACATAGGGTCGGGGGGACGTGTCCGCCGCTCAGAGCGCAGGTCGGCCCGGTCGGGCGACCTGCGGGGAGGCCTCCCTTGGTCGACTACACGAAGCGCCCGAAGTCCCCGCCGCCGCAGCCGGAGACCCCTCCGGCCCCGCCGCAGCCGCCGCCGTACCAGCCCCCGCAGCCGCCGCCGGGGCAGCCCTACGGTCAGCCGCCGCACCAGGGGCAGCCGCCCTACCCGCCGCCGGGCCAGTACCCGCCGCCCGGGCAGCCGCCGTACCCGCCGCCGGGCCAGCCGTACGGGCAGCCGCCGTACCAGGGGCAGCCCCCGTACCCGCCGCAGGGCCAGCCGCCCTACCCGCCGCCGGGCCAGCCCCCCTACGGCCAGCCGCCGCAGCAGGACCCGTACGGCCAGCAGTACGGCCAGCAGCCGCCGGCCCCGCCGCAGCAGGGCGGGGTCAACATGGAGAAGGTGTCGCTGACGAAGTCGGCGCCGTCGGTCTCGCTGACGAAGACGGCCGGCACCACCGGCGTCCTGCGGGTCAACCTGAACTGGAACTCCCGTCCCGGTGGTGGCGGCGGCGGGGGCGGCGGCTTCCTCAAGCGGCTGGCCGCGGCTGCCGGCGGCGGGGCGATCGACCTCGACCTCGGCTGCCTCTACGAGTACGCCGACGGGTCCAAGGGCGTCATCCAGGCGCTGGGCAACGCCTTCCGCGGGCAGCACACGCTCGGCAACGGCGGGTCGATCGTGTGGTTGGACGGTGACGACCGGTCGGGCGCCAACAGCGGTGGCGAGAACCTGATGATCGACCTGCAGCACACGCAGCTGATCCGCCGGATCCTCGTGTTCGCGCTCATCTACGAGGGCGTGCCGAACTGGGGCCAGGCCGACGCCGTCGTCACCATGTTCCCGGCGAACGGGCCGCAGATCGAGGTGCGCCTGGACGAGCACGACCCGCGCGCCCGCATCTGCGCGATCGCGATGATCGAGAACCAGGGCGGGCAGCTCGTCGTCAACCGCGAGGTGCGCTACGTGCACGGCGGTCAGGACGTGCTCGACCGCACCTACGGCTGGGGCATGGACTGGACGCCCGGCCGCAAGTGAGCCGGTAGGCCCGCGCGCCCGGGGTCCCGCGACCCCGGGCGCGCCCGCCGACGGCGCTCAGGCGGTGCGTGTGCGCGGGGAAGCCCCGTCGTCCGCGGCCTTCCGCGGTGCGGGGGCGGCCCGGCGCGAGGGGGTCTCGGGCATCGGGCCACCGGCGGTGAGCCGGTAGGCCTCCGCCAGCCGGCGCAGGAGCGCGGCCTTCTCCGCGGGCCGCATCGCGGACCGCATGTTCTTCTCGGCCTGGTCCCTGATCGCGGTGAACAGGGCTTCCTGCGCCTCTTGCTTCGCCTGCGAGTGCATGTGGCCTCCTCGTGACCCGCCGCCGGCCGTCCTGGCCTGCACGCCGGCTCCCCGACCCACGGGAGCTGCCGACGGTCGCCGGCGCAGGCACAGATGGTCGCACCGGGCGACGCTCCCGGGCACCTGCGACCAGCCCCGCTACACAGCGCGACCGCGGCCTCGCAGGAGGACGACACCCGCGCGGGGACCGGTGGTCGAGGTGGCGCGCGGTGCTCCGGGCCGTGGACGCCCGCCGCGCGGCTGGGGACCGTGCAGGCCCGAGGGACCGGCACCGCCCGCCCGGGCCGGCGCCACGCACGGTGAAGGGGGACCCGATCATGCGCGTCATCCGCATCCTGCTGGCCGCGCTGGTGGCCGTCATGGTCACCGTCGTCACCGCCCCGGCGGCGTCCGCGGCACCGGACCGTCAGCTGCGGACCCTGCTCGGGGAGCTCTGGGAGACGGTCCTCGAGACGCCCGTGCGCGAGAACCCGCTGGCCGCGGGGGACCCCTGGTGCATCGACCTCGGCGACCGCGTGGTCGCGCCGTTCACGCTGGATCCCGAGGACCCGCCGACGTGCACCGTGGCACCGGGCACCCGGATCTTCGTCGCAGCCGTGACCATCGAGTGCAGCACCGTCGAGGAGCCGCCGTTCTTCGGCAGCACCGTGGCCGAGCTGCGCGAGTGCGCGCGTGCGGTGGACGTGCCGGGGAGCGACCTCACCGTCACCGTCGACGGCAGGCCCCTCTCGCTGACCCTGGTGGAGACGCCGCGGCTGACGATCCACCTCCCGGAGGACGACATCCTCGGGGTGCCGGCTCAGCGGGCCCTCTCCGTCGGTGCCGGCTTCGTCGCCCTCCTGCACCCGCTGCCGCCGGGGACGCACGAGATCGTGATCACCGGTACGGGCACCTTCCTCGGCGACTTCACGAACGTGACGACGATCGTGGTGGAGCCGGGCCGGCGCTGAGCACCGGCCCGGCCCCTGGGTCACCAGCCGCGGGCGCGCCACTCCGGCAGCGACGGGCGCTCGGCGCCCAGCGTCGTGTCCTTCCCGTGGCCGGGGTAGACCCACGTGTCGTCCGGGAGGACGGCGAACAGCCGCTGCTCGACGTCGTCGATGAGGCTGGCGAACCGCTCCGGGTCCTGCTGCGTGTTCCCGACGCCGCCGGGGAAGAGGCTGTCGCCGGTGAAGACGTGCGTGCCGGCGCCCTCCGGCCCCCGCCAGACCAGCGCGACGCTGCCCGGTGTGTGCCCGCGCAGGTGCACCACCTCCAGCACCTGCTCGCCGACGGCGACGGTGTCGCCGTGCGCCACCGTCCGGTCGACGGGGACGGGCAGGTCGCCGGCGTCGGCCGCGTGCGCCACCGTCTGCGCGCCGGTGGCGGCGACGACGTCGGGCAGCGCCCGGTGGTGGTCCCAGTGCCCGTGCGTGGTGACGACGGTGCGCAGGTCGGCGTCGCCGACGAGGGCGCGCAGCGTGTCGGGTTCGGCGGCCGCGTCGACGAGCAGCGCCTGCCCGGTCGCGGTGTCCCGCAGCAGGTAGGCGTTGTTCGCCATCTCGCTGACGGCGACCTTGCTGATCGTGAGCCCGGGCAGCTCCCGCACGTCGGCCGGGCCGCCCACCTCGACGTCGCCGGTGTAGGTCATCGGGCCTCCGTTCGAGATCTGTCGGCGACCGCGGTTACGGTCGCCCGCATGGACGCTAGCGGAGCTCCGGGCGGCGCCCGGCTCGTCGGCCTGCCCGCCTCCGTCCTCGCCGCGCGCGTGCGCGCGGGCGAGGTGTCCGCGGTCGAGGTGGTGCGGGCGCACCTGGCCCACCTCGCCGAGGTCGAGCCCCGGATCGGCGCGTTCCGCGTGGTCCGCGCCGAGGCGGCGCTGGCCGAGGCGGCGGCGGTCGACGCCGACCCGCGCCGGGCCACGCTGCCGCTGGCCGGTGTCCCGGTGGCGGTGAAGGACAACGTCGGCGTCGCCGGGGAGACGGTGACCGACGGCTGCTCCGCGGCGTCCCTGGCCGACGCCGACCACGAGGTCGTCGCCCGGCTGCGCGCCGCGGGCGCCGTCGTCGTCGGGATCACCCGGGTCCCCGAGCTGTGCCTCTACGCCGCCACCGACGGGCCGGGCACCGTCACCCGCAACCCCTGGGACACCGCGCTGTCCCCGGCCGGGAGCTCCGGCGGCAGCGCCGCCGCCGTCGCCGCCGGCGCGGTCCCGCTGGCGCACGGCAACGACGGGATGGGCTCGCTGCGGCTGCCGGCCGCCGCGTGCGGGCTGGTCACCCTCAAGCCCGGGCGCGGCGTGCTGCCCGGCGGCATCGGCGCCGACGACTGGTCGGGCATGGCCGTCAACGGTGTGCTGGCGACCACCGTCGAGGACGTCGCGCTGGGCACCGCGGTCCTGGCGGGGGAGGACCCCGGCCCGGACCGGTCGGCGCCCGACCCGGGGCGGCCGCTGCGGATCGCCGTGGGCCGGCGCTCCCCGCTGCCGTGGGCCCGTCCCGACGCCGCCGCCCGGGGGGCGGTCGAGCGGACGGCGCGGCTGCTGCGCGGCGCCGGGCACGTCGTCGTCGAGCGCGCCCCGGTGGTCCCGTGGGGAGCCGCCTTCGGCGCGACCGCCCGCTGGCTGGCCGGCGCGGAGGACGACGCCGCGGCGCTCGGGCTGGACCGGGCGGCGCTGCAGCCGCGCAGCCGCACCCACGCCCGGCTCGGCCGGCTGGCCCGCCGGGCCGGCCTCGTCCGGCCGGCGACCGCCGAGCGGTTCCGGGAGCGGACGGCGGCGTTCTTCGCGGACGGCGACCTCGACGTGCTGCTGACCCCGATCACCAACGGCCCGCCGCTGCCGGCGCGGCCGTGGCACGAGCGCGGGTTCCTGGCGAACTTCGACGCCAACAACCGGTGGGCCCCGTGGGCCTGGCCGTGGAACCTGGCCGGGGTCCCGGCGGTGGTGCTGCCCGTCGGGACGCGCGAGGAGGGGGTGCCGCTGGCGGTCCAGCTGGTGGGCCCCCCGGGTAGCGAGACGCGACTACTCTGGCTGGCCGGAGAGCTGGAGCGACGCGCGCCCTGGCGCCGTCACGCCCCGGTGTTCGACCCCGCCGGAGCGCCGTCCCCGGCTCCCGTCTGAGCACCCCCACCGGCGGCAACGTCGCCGTCGTCACGGATTGCGCGCGGGCAGTGACGGCGTTGTCCGTATCGACATCTCGACACACCCTCCGCGGCCCGGCGAGACCGGCCGGCCCGGCTGACCGACAGGGATCACTTTGGACCGTCTCGTCGTCCGCGGCGCCCGTGAGCACAACCTCAAGGACGTCCACATCGACCTGCCCCGCGACGCCCTGATCGTCTTCACCGGGCTGTCCGGGTCGGGCAAGTCGAGCCTGGCCTTCGACACGATCTTCGCCGAGGGCCAGCGGCGCTACGTCGAGTCGCTGTCGGCCTACGCCCGCCAGTTCCTCGGCCAGATGGACAAGCCCGACGTCGACTTCATCGAGGGCCTGTCGCCCGCGGTGTCGATCGACCAGAAGTCGACCAACCGCAACCCGCGGTCGACCGTCGGCACCATCACCGAGGTCTACGACTACCTGCGGCTGCTCTACGCCCGCGCCGGCCAGCCGCACTGCCCCAACTGCGGCAAGCCGATCGCCCGGCAGACGCCCCAGCAGATCGTCGACCAGGTGCTCGCCATGGAGGAGGGCACCCGCTTCCAGGTGCTCGCCCCGGTCGTGCGGGCGCGCAAGGGCGAGTACGTCGACCTGTTCAGCTCGCTGCAGACGCAGGGCTTCTCCCGCGTCCGGGTCGACGGCGTGGTGCACCCGCTGACCGAGCCGCCGAAGCTCAAGAAGCAGGAGAAGCACACGATCGAGGTGATCGTCGACCGGCTGACGGTGAAGGAGAGCGCCAAGCGCCGCCTCACCGACTCGGTCGAGACCGCGCTCGGCCTCGCCGGCGGCCTCGTCGTCCTCGACTTCGTCGACCTGCCCGAGGACGACCCGGAGCGCGAGCGGACCTTCTCCGAGCACCTGGCCTGCGTCGACGACGGCCTGTCGTTCGAGGCGCTCGAGCCGCGCTCGTTCTCGTTCAACTCGCCGTTCGGCGCCTGCCCGGAGTGCACCGGCATCGGGACGCGCAAGGAGGTCGACCCCGACCTCGTCGTCCCCGACCCGGAGAAGAGCCTGGCGCAGGGCGCGATCGCCCCGTGGGCCGGCTCGATGAGCAACGAGTACTTCCAGCGGCTGCTGTCCGGGCTGGCCGACCAGCTCGGCTTCTCCATGGACACCCCGTGGGAAGGGCTCCCGGCCAAGGTGCAGAAGGCCGTCCTGCACGGCTCCCCGGACCAGGTGCACGTCCGCTACAGGAACCGCTACGGCCGCGAGCGCAGCTACTACGCCGCGTTCGAGGGCGTGCTGCCGTTCCTCGAGCGCCGGCACGAGGACACCGACAGCGACTACATGCGGGACAAGTACGAGGGCTACATGCGCGACGTGCCCTGTCCCGTCTGCCACGGCACCCGGCTCAAGCCGGAGATCCTCGCGGTCAAGCTCAACGGCCGCTCGATCGCCGAGGTGACCGGCCTGTCGATCGGCGAGGCCTCCGACTGGCTGGGCGCCCTGGAGCTGGGCGAGCGGGAGCGGGCGATCGCCGACCGCGTGCTCAGGGAGATCCAGGCACGGCTGTCGTTCCTGGTCGACGTCGGCCTGGACTACCTGTCCCTCGACCGGCCGGCGGCGACGCTGGCCGGTGGCGAGGCGCAGCGGATCCGGCTGGCCACGCAGATCGGCTCCGGCCTGGTGGGCGTCCTGTACGTGCTCGACGAGCCGTCGATCGGGCTGCACCAGCGGGACAACACCCGGCTGATCGAGACGCTGGTCCGGCTGCGCGACATGGGCAACACGCTCATCGTCGTCGAGCACGACGAGGACACGATCAAGACCGCCGACTGGGTGGTCGACATCGGCCCGGGCGCCGGCGAGCACGGCGGCGAGGTGATCGTCAGCGGCACCGTCGAGGAGCTGCTCGCCAGCGAGGAGTCGCTGACCGGGCAGTACCTGTCGGGCCGCAAGGAGATCACCGTGCCGAAGGTGCGGCGGCAGCCGCAGCCCGGTCGCGAGCTGGTGGTCAAGGGCGCCCGGGAGCACAACCTCAAGGGCGTCGACGTCACGTTCCCGCTGGGCATGCTGGTGGGCGTCACCGGGGTGTCCGGCTCGGGCAAGTCCAGCCTGGTGAACGACATCCTCTACACGGTCCTGGCCAACGAGCTGAACCGGGCGCGGATGGTGCCGGGCCGGCACCGGACGGTCACCGGGCTCGAGCACCTGGACAAGGTGGTGCACGTCGACCAGTCGCCGATCGGGCGGACCCCGCGGTCCAACCCGGCCACGTACACCGGCGTGTGGGACCAGGTCCGCAAGCTGTTCGCGCAGACGTCGGAGGCGAAGATCCGCGGCTACCAGCCGGGGCGGTTCTCCTTCAACGTCAAGGGCGGACGCTGCGAGGCGTGCTCCGGCGACGGCACCCTCAAGATCGAGATGAACTTCCTGCCGGACGTCTACGTCCCGTGCGAGGTGTGCAAGGGCGCCCGGTTCAACCGGGAGACGCTCGAGGTGCACTACAAGGGCAAGACGGTCGCCGAGGTCCTCGACATGCCGATCGAGGAGGCCGCGGACTTCTTCGCCGCGATCCCGTCGATCTCGCGGTACCTGCGCACGCTGACCGACGTCGGCCTGGGCTACGTGCGGCTCGGCCAGCCGGCGACGACGCTGTCCGGCGGCGAGGCGCAGCGGGTCAAGCTGGCCAGCGAGCTGCAGAAGCGGTCCAACGGCCGCAGCGTGTACGTCCTCGACGAGCCGACCACCGGCCTGCACTTCGAGGACATCCGCAAGCTGCTGCAGGTGCTGCAGGGCCTGGTCGAGAAGGGCAACTCGGTCATCGTCATCGAGCACAACCTCGACGTGATCAAGAGCGCCGACTGGCTGATCGACATGGGGCCCGAGGGCGGGTTCCGCGGCGGCACGGTCGTGGCCGAGGGGCCGCCGGAGTTCGTCGCGTCGGTGCCTGAGTCGCACACCGGCCGGTACCTGGTGCCGCTGCTGGACGCCGCCGCGATCGAGGCGGCGGCCGCCGGTCCGAAGAAGCGGGCCACGCGCAAGCGCGCGAGCTGAGCAGGACCGGGTGCGCGTCGGGGACGTGCGGGTCGACGCCGTCGCGGACGGGACGTTCGTCGCCCGCCGGAGCTACTTCGGCGGGGACGTCCCGCCCGGCGCGCACCCGGAGCTCTTCGACCGGGACGGCGCGGCCTGGCTGCCGATCGGCTGCTTCGTCGTCCGCGCCGGCGGCCGGGTCGTGCTGGTCGACGCCGGGATGGGGCCGGAGGCGCAGGCGCTGCCGGACCGGATGCTGCTCGTCGGCGGCCAGCTGCCGACCGGCCTGCGGGCGCTGGGCGTGCACCCGGACGACGTGACCGACGTCGTGTGCACGCACCTGCACGCCGACCACGTCGGCTGGCTGTTCGGGCTCGACGGCGAGCCGGTGTTCCCCGGCGCGACGATCTGGTTCGGCGCCGCCGACGGCGCCCACTTCGTCGACGGGCCGGGGGATATGGCCGCGCACGTCCGCACCGGCTTCCGCCGCTGGGCCGGGACCGCGCGGCTGCGCCCGCTCGGCGAGCACGCCACCGTCACGCCCGGGGTCGACGCCGTGCTGACACCGGGGCACACGCCGGGGCACCTGGCCGTGTCGGTCACCTCCGGCGGGGAGCGCCTGGTGCTGCTCGGCGACGCCATCACCTGCCCGGTGCAGCTGGCCGAGCCGGGCTGGCGGTCGATGAGCGACGTCGACGCCGCCCTCGCCGACCGCACCCGCCGGCGGCTGTGGCGGGAGCTGGGGGAGGAGGGGACGTCCGGCGTGGGCGCCCACTTCCCGCAGCTGGCGCGTGGCCGGGTGACCCGCGCGGGCCGGCGCTGGGAGCAGGCGGACTGACGCCGGTCGCGCCGCGCCTCAGCGGCGTCCGCGCCGGGCGAGGAGGCCGGCGGCCAGGACGGCCGTGAGCCCGAGGGTCACGAGGGCGGCCCCTGCCCGGGCCGGCGCGCCGCCGTCGTCGGCGGTGGACGCCGTGTCGCTGCGGGTGGGCTCCCCCGCGGTGGGTACCGGGGTGCTCCCGGCCGGCCGCAGCGGGGACGGCGACGGCGCGGGTGCGTGGTAGAAGACGAAGGCGCCGCGCTGCCGGTGGCCGTCGTCGGAGACCGCCGACCAGGTGACGGCGTGCCGGCCGGCTGCGGTGAGGGCGACGGGTGCGGCCATCACGGCGCCGTCCAGCACCACCGGGCCGGCGCCGACGGGCGCGCCGTCCGGCCCGGTGACCGCGACCTCGCCGCCCGCGGGCCGGGCCGCGAAGGTCAGGACGACCGCCTGCGGGGTCGTCATCACGGTGCTGTCGGCCACCGGCTCGGTGGCGAGCAGCAGCGGGTGCGCCGACGCGGTGCCGGGCGCGGCCAGCGCGAGGCCGAGGACCAGCAGCGCCGTGAGGAGCAGGTGCGGCGGTGTCGTGGGTCCGCGGACGGTCGGCACGAGGGCCTCGGGGCGTCGCTACGTCCAGCGTCGGATGAAGTCGATCGTGGCGCGGTCGACCTCGGCGGGGTGCGAGGCGCTCAGGAAGTGCCGGCCGCCGTCGACGACGCGCAGCTCGGCACCAGCGCTGTTCGTGAAGAGCGCGATCTCCTGCTCGGCATTCGCGACGGAGTACACCGGGTCCTCGGTGCCGTGCATCCACAGGACCGGGCACCGCACGTCGTCCAGGCGGCCGTGCAGGCCGTCGCGGTCGCGCAGGTTGATGCTGGAGAGCCGGAGACGGCGGCGGCCGTCGTCCCCGCTGTAGTTCTGCTGGTGCGTCCCGCGCCAGAACGAGCGCTCGGCCGGTGACACGTCCTCGCCGAGCCCCTCGGCGAGGACGGCGTCGACCAGTTCCACCGGGATGACCCAGTCGTCGCCGACCTCCTCGGCGAGCGCGTCGATGGCCGGGGTGCAGAAGGCGACGCCGTCCCAGCAGCCCAGGTCGCGGCTGCGCGGGCTCTCGTGGTCCATCGAGGTGCCCAGGGGGACGATGCCCTTCACGACGCGTGGCGCCAGCACGGCCATCCGGGCTGCCACCCACCCGCCCTGGGACGTGCCCAGGACGAAGGCCTCGGGGATGCCGAGCGCGTCGAGGACCTGCAGGTCGGCGATGGCCGAGTCCCAGTAGGTGAACTGCTCGTACGAGGCGCGGGTGCGGCCGTGGCCGTAGGGCTCGAGCGCGAGCAGGTTGGCGGTGGCGGCGAGTTCCTCGTCGGCGAACTGGGGCCGGTAGAGGTCGGCGGACGTGCTGAAGGAGTTGACCAGGACCAGCGTCGGGAGCAAGGGGTCGTAGGGCCGGCCGAACCGGTAGCCGATGGCCGAGGTGCCGAGGTGGGGCACCGTGATCGTCCCCGTGTCCGCCATGGTCGCTCCCGTCGCTCGGGCCGGCGCACGGCAGGTCGGCCATGCAGGGCGTGCGCCGTCATCGTGTCCGCGGGCTCCGGGACCGGTCAACGCTCCGGGTCGCGTCCGCGCCTCGCCCCGGGTCCCGCCTCAGTAGGGCGGCGGGGCGGTCGTCGCGGTGAGGCCGGGGGGCGTGGTGACGGTCAGGGTGCCGTCGGGGGTCAGGTGGTGCCGCCAGCCGGGGGCCTGGTGCTTGCCGCGGTGGTGGCCGGCGCAGTAGCCGGCCGGCGGCCCGGACGACAGGCCCGACCGCTCCGGCGCCACGGGCACCGGAGCGGTCAGCACGTCGTCCACGTGTTCGCTCGCACGTTCGACGAGGCGACCGAACAAGACGCCGAGCAGGGGAAGTGCCGGAACGGTAACGAGACGCCGCCGTCCGAGACGCGGCCGGATGTGATCCGGGGCACCCTGGGGGTGTGATTACTGACCGAACAGTCAGTGCGGTCGGCACGAGCCTCCTCTGCGGCCGGCCGCGGTCCTGCTGGCCCCCACGGATGAGCCCGGGCGGGGAGGCGGGGCTCGTGCACGCCGTCGAGGTGCACCGCAGCGCAGAGGAGCTGACGGGGGAGAACGAGGTCGCGCTCTGCGGGGCGATCGTGCAGGTGCTCGACGCGCCCTGGGCGGGCGCTCCCGACCGGTGCCCGCAGTGCCGCGAGCTCACGGCCTGACGCAGCAGCACGGCCCTGCCGGGGGTCACCCTCCGCGGGAGTGACGTGCCGCCGTCACGCCGCAGGAACCCGTTCCGACCCTGCGATGCTGCCCGGGTGAGCCGGGCCAGCGAGGACTCGAACCGGCGGATGCTGCGCGCGCGGGACGAGATGGACCGCTCCTACGGGGAGCCGCTGGACGTCCCGGCGCTCGCCCGCGTCGCGCACGTCTCCGAGGCGCACTTCATCCGCACCTTCAAGGAGACCTTCGGCGAGACGCCGCACCGGTACCTGCAGCGCCGCCGGGTGGAGCGGGCGATGTTCCTGCTGCGCAGCACCGACCGCACGGTCACCGACATCTGCATGGCCGTCGGCTTCTCCAGTCTCGGCACGTTCAGCCGGGTCTTCGCCGACGTCGTGGGCGAGCCGCCGAGCGCCTACCGGAGGCGCGGGCCGCTGGCGCCGGTGCCCTCCTGCTTCGGCATGCGCTGGCTGCGCCCCAGCCAGAAGCCGGGCCGGGAGTCGGACGGCGAGACGGGCGAGAAGACAGCAGTTCCGGAGAAGCCCGCCGCCGGCGCCCGCCCCTAGCGTCGTCGGCATGTTGACCTCCATCTCGATCACCTCCCTCTACGTCCTCGACCAGGACCAGGCGCTGGACTTCTACGTCGGCAAGCTGGGCTTCGAGGTCCAGACCGACCAGCAGTTCGGGCCGATGCGCTTCCTCACCGTCGTCCTGCCCAGCGACCCCGGCCACGCGGTGCTGCTGGAGCGGCCCGCCCCGCCGTCGGTGAGCCCGGAGATCGCCGACACGGTGCGCGACCTGGTCACCAAGGGCGCCGGCGGCGGCCACCTGTTCCTCACCACCGACGACGCGCACAAGACGCACGCCGCGCTCAAGGAGAAGGGCGTCGACCTGCCGGAGGAGCCCGTGGTGCAGCCCTACGGCATCGACTTCGGCTTCCGCGACCCGTTCGGGAACTCCGTCCGCATCGCGCAGATGACGCCGCCGCCGTCGGCGTGACCCCCGCCGGCCGGGCCCGGCAGGACCGCGTCGCGGTCCCCGGCCCGGCCGCCAGGGTGTCGTCGGGGCCCCGCGGTGGCCGGGGAGGCACGCCGGGTCTAGCGTCCCGCGTGACCGCCGTCACACCTGGGGGTTGTCCGTGCCGCTCAGCCGGAGGTCGTTCCTCGCCGGGGCGCTGGCCGCCCCGGCCCTGGCGACCGCGGCCGGGGCGCTCACCGGGTGCGCCGGCACGGTCGTCCAGCCCGGCGACCTCTCCCGGCTGCGGGTCATGGCCCCGGCCAGTCCCGGCGGCGGGTGGGACACCACCGCGCGCGTCTTCCAGCGGGTCGTCCAGACCAGCGGCCTGGCCCGCAACGTGCAGGTCTTCAACGTCGAGGGCGCCGGCGGCACGATCGGCCTCGGCCAGCTCGCCCGGGAGACCGACGACGCGCTGCTGATGATGATGGGCCTGGTCATGGTCGGCGCCGTCGACACCAACGACTCCGCCACCCGGCTCTCCGACGTCACCCCGATCGCCCGGCTCATCGGCGAGACCGAGCTGATCGTCGCCCCGGCCGAGGCGCCGTACACCGACATCGGCGGCTTCGTGGAGGCGTGGGCCGCCGACCCGGCCGGCACCCCGATCGCCGGCGGCTCCGCCGGCGGCACCGACCAGATCCTCGCCGGGCTGCTCGCCGAGGCCGCCGGCATCGACCCCGCGCAGGTCAACTACATCGCCTACTCCGGCGGTGGGGAGTCCCTCGCCGCGCTGCTCGGCAACCAGGTCGCCGCCGGCATCTCCGGCCCCACCGACTACGGCGAGCAGGTCCGCACCGGCGACCTCGTCGGCCTCGCGGTGTCCACGGCCGAGCGCTCGGAGCAGGTGCCCGACGTCCCGACCCTCGTCGAGTCCGGCTTCGACGTCGAGGTCTCCAACTGGCGCGGTCTCATGGCCCGGCCGGGGATGTCGGCGGAGGCGCGCGAGGACCTCACGCAGCTCGTCGTCGACGTCCACGACACCCCCGAGTGGGCCGAGGCGGTCGAGACCAACGGCTGGGACGACCTGCTGCTCGCCGGCGACGAGTACGGCGACTTCCTGGCCGACGAGGAGGAGCGGGTGCGCGCGATCCTCGAGCAGATCGGGCTCGTGCAGTGAGCGGCGGGTCGCCGGACCCGGACGTGTCGACCGCCGACGCGACCGGCACGCACGACGCCGCGGAGTCGCGGCACCCCGCCCCGCCACCGACGGGCGTCAGCCGCGGCGAGCTGGCCATGGTGGTCCTGCTCGGCGCGCTCGGGCTCTACCTCGTCCTCGACGCCGCGAACATCGCCGTCCCCGGCTCGGCGAACACCATCGGCCCGCGGTTCTTCCCCTACCTGGTCGGCGGGGTGGTCCTGGCCACCGCGCTGGCGCTGGGCTTCCGCGTGCTCCAGGGGGACCGCGGGCCCTCCGACGAGAGCGAGGACGTCGACCCCGACGCCCCGACGTCGTGGTCCGCGGTCGGCATCATCGCCGTCGCGTTCCTCGGCCACGCGCTGCTCATCAACGTCATCGGCTGGCCGCTGGCGGTCACGCTGATGTTCGCGCTCGTCGCCTGGGCCCTCGGCGCCCGCGGCATCGTGCGGCCGCTGCTGGCCGGCGGGGTGCTCTCGGTCGTCGTCTGGATCGTGTTCGTCAAGGGCCTCGGCGTCGCGCTGCCCGGCGGCACCCTCCTCGAGCTGGCGACGGGCTGGTTCTGATGGGCGCGCTGGCGGACCTGGCGAGCGGCTTCGCCGACGCGCTCACCCCGGTCAACCTGCTGTTCGCGCTGCTCGGCGTGCTGCTCGGCACCGCCGTCGGCGTGCTCCCGGGCATCGGCCCGGCGATGACCGTCGCGCTGCTGCTGCCGGTCACCTACGCGCTGGAGCCGACGACGGCGTTCATCATGTTCGCCGGCATCTACTACGGCGGCATGTACGGCGGGTCGACGACGTCGATCCTGCTCAACACCCCCGGCGAGTCCAGCTCGATCATGACCGCGCTCGAGGGCAACCGGATGGCCAAGGCCGGCCGTGGCGCGGCGGCGCTGGCCACCGCGGCGATCGGGTCGTTCGTCGCCGGCACGATCGCCACGCTGCTGCTGGCGCTGGTCGCGCCGACCGTCGTCGACCTGGCCATCGGCATCACCCCGGCCGACTACTTCGCCCTCGCCGTCCTGGCCTTCGTCGCGGTCGCCACCGTGCTCGGCGCCTCGCCGCTGCGCGGGCTGGCCTCCCTCGGCGTCGGCCTCTACCTCGGGCTGGTCGGCACCGACGTGCTCACCGGGCAGGAGCGGTTCACCCTCGGCGTCCCGCAGCTGGCCGACGGCGTCGACGTCGTCGTGGTGGCGGTCGCGCTGTTCGCCGTCGGGGAGGCGCTGTACGTCGCCTCCCGGCTGCGCCGCGGGCCGGTGCAGGTGATGGCCGCCTCCGGGCCCTGGCTCACCCGCCGCGACCTCCGCCGCTCGGTCGGCCCGTGGCTGCGCGGGACGGCGCTGGGCTTCCCCCTGGGCGCGCTGCCCGCCGGCGGCGCGGAGATCCCCACGTTCCTGTCCTACGCCGCCGAGCGGAAGCTCACGAAGCACCCGGAGGACTTCGGCCGCGGGGCGATCGAGGGCGTCGCCGGGCCGGAGGCGGCCAACAACGCCGCGGCGGCCGGCGTCCTCGTCCCGCTGCTCACCCTCGGCCTGCCCACCTCGGCCACCGCGGCGATCATCCTGGCCGCCTTCCAGGGCTACGGCATCCAGCCCGGCCCGACGCTGCTGTCCACCGAGTCCTCGCTGGTCTGGACGCTGATCGCCGCACTGCTCGTCGGCAACGTCATGCTGCTGGTGCTCAACCTGCCGCTGGCCCGGGTGTGGGTGCAGCTGCTGCGCGTCCCGCGGCCCTACCTCTACGCCGGGATCCTGCTGTTCGCCTCGCTGGGCTGCTACGCGGTCAACGCCGACCCGCTGGACCTGGTCCTGCTGCTGGTCCTCGGCCTGCTGGGCTTCGCGATGCGCCGGTACGGCTGGCCGGTCGCGCCCGCGGTCATCGGGCTGATCCTCGGCCCGGTCGCCGAGACCAACCTCCGGCGCGCGCTGGCGATCAGCAGCGGCGACCTCGGCGTGCTGGTCGAGACCTGGTTCAGCCGGGTCGTGCTGTTCCTGGCGCTGCTCGCGCTCGTGCTGCCGGTGGTGCTGCGGGCGGTGCGCGGCCGCCGCTCCACGCCGGAGGAGCTGCAGGCGGGGGAGGGGCTGCGCCACCACGAGCAGGGCCACCACGAACCCGTGGGCGCCGGCCCCGACCGGGAGGAGGAGCGGTGAGTCGGCAACCGGTGGTCGTCGTCGGGCACGTGCCCACCCCGCGCGGGCAGGCCGCGCTCGAGCACGCGCTGGCCGAGGCGCACCGCCGCGGCGCCCGGCTCGTCGTGGTCAACAGCAGCCGCGGCGACGCGCTGGTCGACGAGGAGTACCTCCAGGGTGCCCCGCTGCGCCGGCTGCAGGACGAGCTCACCGTCTCCGGCCTGCCCGTCGAGCTGCGCCAGCCGATCGGCCGCGACGTCGCCGAGGAGCTCGCCGACACCGTCTCCGAGACCGGCGCCGACCTGCTGGTCATCGGCCTGCGCCGGCGCAGCGCCGTCGGGAAGCTGCTCATGGGCAGCGCGGCGCAGCGGATCCTGCTCACCGTCGACTGCCCGATCCTCGCCGTGAAGGGGCCGCCCGCGGCGACGGCTTGAACGCCGGGCGTCACTGCGCTTATCGTCCGTGTGACGGACGTCACGCCGTCGGACGGTGTGACGGGGTCCCCGACCGAGGAGTCGCCCATGAGCGCGCTCACGCCCGACTGCGATCCCGACCTGGCGCACTGCGGTCAGCCCCGGCCCAGTGACGGGATCCGCTCCACGCTGGTGCTCGTCGCGCTCGTGACCGTCGCGGCCCTCGCCGTCACCGGCGAGGCCGTCCCCGGTGCGGTCGCGGTCGTCGCCGGCGGTGTCGGGCTGGTCGCGGCGCTCCTGCTGGGCGCCCGCGCCGTCCGCCTGGGCCGGCGCGCCGTCGCGGCGGTGCACCTGCCCGCGCTGCACCGCTCCCGCCCGGCCGGCTGACCACCCCGCGCGGCCCGCCGCGCGGACCGGCAGGCTGACCTCCGACGACGACGTCCGAGGAGGCCAGCCCCATGACCCTGCCCGCCGACCCCACCCTCGTCCCCGCCGCCGACGGCGCGCGGCTGGCCGAGCGCCGCTGGACCCCCGACGGCGAGGTGCGCGCGGTCGTGCAGGTCGTGCACGGGCTCTCCGAGCACGCCGGCCGCTACGCCCGCCTGGCCGCCGCGCTCACCGCCCACGGGTTCGCCGTCGCCGCGCAGGACCAGCGCGGCCACGGCCGGACGGCGGAGTCCACCGGCCCCGGCCGGTTCGGCGACCCTGCCGCCGGACACGCTGCGGGGAGCGACGCCGTCCTCGACGACGTCCGCGAGCTCGGCCGCCGGCTGGCCGCCGACCACCCCGGCGTCCCCTACGTCCTGCTCGGCCACTCGCTGGGCTCGGCGGTCGCGCTGGCCTCGGCCGAGCGGGACGGCGACGGGCTGGCCGGGCTGGTGCTGTCCGGGCCGATCGGCGTGGCGCCCCACCTCGCCGCGACGGCCGAACAGCTCGAGGCCGCGGTCGCCGGCGGGTCGGGCGACGAGCCGATGGAGGCGCTCGCCGCCTTCAACGCGCCGTTCGAGCCGGCCCGCACGCCCTACGACTGGCTGACCCGCGACCCGGCCGAGGTGGACGCGTACCTCGCCGACCCGCTGTGCGGCGACGACGTCCCGCCCACCCACCGCTACGGCGCGGGCATGTTCGCCCTCGTCGCCCGCGCCGCGACCCCCGAGGCCGTCGCCGGGCTGCCGGACGGCCTGCCGGTGCTGCTGCTGTCGGGGCAGCGGGACCCGGTCGGCGGCGAGGACGCCGCCCAGGTGACCGCCCTCGCCGGCCTGCTGCGCGACCGCGGCCTGCCCGTCGACCAGCGCGTCTACCCCGACGCCCGCCACGAGGTGTTCAACGAGACCAACCGCGACGAGGTGACCGCCGACCTGCTCGCCTGGCTGGAGTCGCGGGTGGGCTGAACCACACCGATGTGGTTCCCCGCGACCGAGGGTGAGCAGACCGTCGGCCGCGCCACCTACTGTGGGTGCGTGCCCGACCCGTCCACGTACCGCCCGGCGGTCGGCTCCATCCCCGAGTCGCCGGGGGTCTACAAGTTCCGCGACCCCACGGGCCGCGTCGTCTACGTCGGCAAGGCCAAGAGCCTGCGCCAGCGACTGAACAGCTACTTCGCCGACGTCGCGGGCCTGCACCCGCGCACCCGGCAGATGGTCACGACCGCGGCCAGCGTCGAGTGGACCGTCGTCGGCACCGAGGTCGAGGCCCTCCAGCTCGAGTACAACTGGATCAAGGAGTTCGACCCGCGGTTCAACGTCCGGTACCGCGACGACAAGAGCTACCCGTCGCTGGCCGTGACCCTCAACGAGGAGTACCCCCGGCTGCAGGTGATGCGCGGGCCGAAGAAGAAGGGCGTCCGCTACTTCGGTCCCTACGCGCACGCCTGGGCCATCCGCGAGACCCTCGACACCCTCACCCGCGTCTTCCCGGCCCGCACCTGCTCCAACGGCGTCTTCAAGCGCGCCGGGCAGATCGGCCGGCCCTGCCTGCTCGGCTACATCGGCAAGTGCGCCGCGCCCTGCGTGGGCCGGGTCAGCGCCGAGGAGCACCGGGCGATCGTCGACGACTTCTGCGACTTCATGGCCGGCCGCACCGACCTCATGGTCAAGCGCCTCGAGCGCGAGATGGCCGCGGCCGCCGAGGCGATGGAGTACGAGAAGGCCGCCCGGCTGCGCGACGACCTCGGCGCGCTGCGGCGGGCGATGGAGAAGCAGGCCGTCGTCCTCGGGGACGGCACCGACGCCGACGTCGTCGCGTTCGCGCAGGACGAGCTCGAGGCCGCCGTCCAGGTCTTCCACGTCCGCGGCGGCCGGGTGCGCGGCCAGCGCGGCTGGATCATCGACAAGGTCGAGGAGGTCACCACCGGCGAGCTGGTGGAGCAGTTCCTCCTGCAGGTCTACGGCGGCGTCGACGAGCAGACCGGGTCCTTCGAGGCGGGCGAGTCGGTGCCCAAGGAGGTGCTCGTCCCCGAGCTGCCCGCCGACGCCGACGTCTACGAGGAGCTGCTCAGCGAGCTGCGCGGGTCGAGGGTGTCGCTGCGCGTGCCGCAGCGCGGAGACAAGCGCAGCCTGCTGGAGACCGTCGAGCGCAACGCCAAGGAGGCCTTCGCCCGGCACCGGGTCAAGCGCTCCAGCGACCTCACCGCCCGCTCCCTGGCGCTGGCGGAGCTGCAGGAGGCGCTCGAGCTGCCCGAGGCGCCGCTGCGCATCGAGTGCATCGACATCAGCCACGTGCAGCAGACCAACGTCGTCGCCTCGATGGTGGTGTTCGAGGACGGGCTGGCGAAGAAGTCCGACTACCGGCGCTTCGCCGTGCACGAGGGCACCGACGACACCGCGGCGATGGCCGAGGTGGTCCGCCGCCGCTTCGCCCGGCACCTCAAGGAGGAGGCCGACCGGCGCGACGAGCAGGGCGTCGCCGCGGAGGAGGGCCGGCCGCGCCGGTTCGCCTACCCGCCGAACCTGCTGGTCGTCGACGGCGGTGCCCCGCAGGTGGCCGCGGCGGCGCGGTCGCTGGACGAGCTGGGCATCGTCGACGTCGCCGTCTGCGGGCTGGCCAAGCGCATGGAGGAGGTGTGGCTGCCCGGGGAGAGCGACCCGGTGATCCTGCCGCGCACCTCCGAGGCGCTGTACCTGCTGCAGCGGGTGCGGGACGAGGCCCACCGGTTCGCCATCACCTACCACCGGCAGAAGCGTTCGGTCAGCATGCTGGTCTCCCTGTTGGACGACGTCCCCGGTCTCGGGGAGACGCGGCGGAAGGCGCTGATGAAGCAGTTCGGGTCCCTCAAGCGGCTGCGTGCGGCCACGGTGGAGGAACTCACGGCCGTCCCCGGCATCGGCCGCCGGACGGCGGAGGCGGTCATGGCCGCCGTCGCCGAGCCCGCCGCCGACCGTCCCGCGGAGGAGGACGCGGCCGCGGAGACCGGCACGGAGACCGGCGCGGAGACCGGCGCGGAGACCGGCACGGGGACCGTCGTGGAGAGCACCACGGCACCCAGCGGGCCGGCGGAGCGGGGCACCCCCCGCACCGGGGCCGGGGAGACCGCCGAGGTCGGCCGGGTCGCCTCGTGAGCGCCGGGCAGGACGCGGGGACGGCGCCGGTGCCGTCCCCGGAGGGCCAGCACGGGCCGCACGCCGACGTCCTCGCCGGGTTGGACCCGGCGAGCACCGAGACCCCGCCGGTCGAGGTCGTCGTCGTCACCGGGCTGTCCGGCGCGGGCAAGAACACCGCCGGCCGGGTGCTCGAGGACCTCGGCTGGTACGTCGTGGAGAACCTGCCCCCGGCGCTGCTGCTGCCGATGGTGGAGCTCGGCGCCCGCGGCGACGTGCGCCGCTTCGCCGCCGTCGTCGACGTCCGCAGCCGGGCCTTCTCCAGCGACCTGCAGGAGGCCATCCGGGTGCTCGCCGAGGCCGGCCACCGCCCCCGGGTGGTGTTCGTGCACGCCCGCGACGAGGTGCTGGTGCGCCGCTACGAGTCCAACCGGCGGGAGCACCCGCTGCAGGGCTCCGGGCGCCCCCTCGACGGCATCACCGCCGAGCGGACGCTGCTGACCGGCATCGCCGGCGAGGCCGACCTGTGGGTGGACACCAGCGACCTCAACGTGCACCAGCTGCGCGCCACGCTGGAGAACGCCTTCGCCCGCGAGGGCCGCACGCCGCCGCTGACGGCGACCGTGCTCAGCTTCGGCTTCAAGTACGGGCTGCCGCTGGACGCCGACCTCGTCGTCGACGCCCGGTTCCTGCCCAACCCGCACTGGCTGCCCGAGCTGCGCCCGCACTCCGGGCAGGACGCCGACGTCCGCGACTACGTGCTCGGCCAGGCCGACGCCGGGCCGTTCCTCGACCGGTACACCGAGGTCCTGCGGCTGCTCATCCCCGGTTACCGGCGGGAGGGCAAGCGCTATCTGACGCTGGCGGTCGGCTGCACCGGCGGCAAGCACCGCAGCGTCGCCATCGCCGAGGAGTTCGCCCGCCGGTTGCGCGCCGAGGGCACCGACGCGGTCGCGCGCCACCGCGACCTGGGCCGCGAGTAGTGGGCACCCCACCCCGGGGCGCCGCGCTGCGGGTCGTCGCCCTCGGCGGCGGTCACGGGCTCGCAGCGGCGCTGGGCGCCTGGCGGCGGATCGCGTCCGACCTCACCGCCGTCGTCACGGTGGCCGACGACGGCGGCTCGTCCGGCCGCATCCGCCGGGAGATGCCGGTGCTGCCGCCCGGTGACCTGCGGATGGCGCTGGCCGCGCTGGCCGGCGAGGACCACGGCCGGCAGGAGATGGCCCGGCTGCTGCAGCACCGCCTCGGCGGTACCGGCGTGCTGGCCGGGCACCCCGTCGGCAACCTGCTGCTCACCGGGCTGGTCGAGCTGCACGGCGGCGACACCGTCCGCGCCCTCGACGCGGTCTGCGAGCTGGTCGGCGCGTGCGGCCGGGTGCTGCCGATGGCCGACGTGCCGCTGGACCTCGTCGCCCGGGTGGAGACGATCGACCCCGACGACCCCGCGCGCACCCGCACCATCCGCGGGCAGGTCGCCATCGCGTCCACCCCGGGGCGGGTGCGCGACATCCTCGTCTCGCCGCCGGACCCGCCGGTGCACCCCGACGTCCTCGACGCGATCGCCACGGCCGACGTCGTGTCGCTGGGCCCCGGCTCCTGGTACACCTCGGTGCTGCCGCACCTGCTGGTGCCGCGGCTGCGCGCCGCGCTGGCCGCCACCCGCGCCCGGGTGGTCGTCGTCCTCAACCTGGAGCCGCAGCCGGGGGAGACCGACGGCTTCTCGCCGGAGGAGCACCTGCGCGTGCTGCAGGCGCACCTGGGCGGTGTGGCGCTGCACACCGTGGTCGCGGATGCGGAATCGGTGGTTGACCGCTGTGGTCTCCTGTCAGCGGTGCGCGAGTGTGGCGCCGAGCTGGTCCTGGCTCCGGTCGCCGCGCCCGACGGATCACCGCGCCACGACCCCGCGCGGCTGGCGGCCGCGCTGAGCTCGGTGGTCGGGGCGCGGTGAGCGGGAACGGTCCCAGCCGGAGCACCGGGAGCGGGGGTGCCCGGACGGTACGAGGGGGAGAGGTGACGCCGAGGATGGCGCCGCAGCAGAGCAGGGGGTGGTCGTCGTGGCGATGACGGCCATGGTCAAGGACGAGCTGTCGCGGGTGGAGTGCACGCGCACCTCCGAGCGCAAGGCCGAGGTGACGGCGCTGCTGCGCTTCTCCGGCGGCCTGCACATCGTGGGCGGCCGGGTGGTCATCGAGGCCGAGCTGGACACGGGCTCGGTCGCGCGCCGGCTACGCCGGGACATCAGCGAGGTCTACGGCTACACGAGCGGGGTCAGCGTGCTGGCCGGCGGCAACATCCGCCGCGGCGTGCGCTACCTCGTCCGGATCGCCAAGCACGGCGAGGGCCTGGCCCGCCAGACCGGGCTGGTCGACCAGCGCGGGCGTCCGGTGCGCGGCCTGCCGCCGTCGGTGGTCTCCGGCAGCATCAACGACGCCGAGGCCGCCTGGCGGGGTGCCTTCCTCGCGCACGGCTCGCTCACCGAGCCCGGCCGCTCCTCCTCGCTCGAGGTGACCTGCCCCGGGCCGGAGGCGGCCATGGCCCTGGTCGGCGCGGCCCGCCGGCTGGGCATCGCCGCCAAGGCCCGCGAGGTCCGCGGCGCCGACCGGGTCGTCGTCCGCGACGGCGACGCGATCAGCGCGCTGCTCACCCGCATGGGCGCCCACGACGCGGTCCTGGCCTGGGAGGAGCGGCGGATGCGCCGCGAGGTCCGGGCCACCGCCAACCGGCTGGCCAACTTCGACGACGCCAACCTGCGCCGCTCGGCCCGCGCCGCGGTCGCGGCCAGCGCGCGCGTCGAGCGGGCGCTGGAGATCCTCGCGGGCGACGCGCCCGAGCACCTGCTCGTCGCCGGCCGGCTGCGCCTGGAGCACGGCCAGGCGTCGCTGGAGGAGCTCGGCCAGCGCGCCGACCCGCCGATGACCAAGGACGCCGTCGCGGGCCGCATACGGCGTCTCCTGGCGATGGCCGACAAGCGGGCCAAGGACCTCGGCATCCCCGACACGGAGTCGGTGGTCACCGAGGACATGCTGGCCCAGTAGTCGAAGGACCCCTGCCCCCCACCGCTCGCAGGCTCGCGGCGGGGCCCTGCAGGGGGCCGTTCCAGCACGTCACCATCCGGGGCGCCCTCCGCTCACGCGGGGGGCGCCCCGTCGTCGTCACCCCCGGGGGTGAGCGCCCGGCCGGGCCGCTGTACCCCGCGCCTGGAGCCGCCGATGGCGCGGGGGAGAGGCGGCCGTTCCGGCCCGCCCCGGTGCGGAGCGGAGGCGGCATGACCGCGGGGAACTGGGCCGTCGTCTTCGGCTGTGCCGCGCTGGTCGCCGTCGGCACCGCCGTCCTGGCGTGGCAACGGCGGCGGCGGACCCCCGCGGCCACCGCGCTCGCGGTCACCATGGCCGGCGTCGCCACCTGGTCGGCCGCCGACGGGGTGGT
Source organism: Geodermatophilus sp. SYSU D00879 (assembly GCF_054050375.1). Lineage (NCBI taxonomy): Bacteria > Bacillati > Actinomycetota > Actinomycetes > Geodermatophilales > Geodermatophilaceae > Geodermatophilus > Geodermatophilus sp. SYSU D00879. Next base: position 21,475 of record NZ_JBJGZF010000024.1, on the reverse strand, counting down.
CTACCTGGCCGGCAGCGAGCCGGTGCAGCGCGTCTACGTCCCGCTGCTCATGGCCGCCGTCGGGCTGGTGGTCGTGGGCACCTGGGTGCTGGCCCGCACCGTCGCCGACCCCTCGTGGCGGCTCTCGCCGCGCGCCGCGGCGCTGCTGGCGGTCGAGCCCGTCCTGCTGGTCCTGACCGGGGCGCTGCCGGCCACCCGCGACCTGGTGATGACCGACATGGTCACCGGCACCGCCGGCGCCGAGTCCCGGGTGACGTTCGGGCCGCTGTTCCTGGCCCACACCGCCTACTCCTACGCGCTGATCGGCGTGGCCTACGCCGTCCTCGCCCGCCGCTGGCTGCGCGTCGCCGGCGTCTTCCGCCGCCAGATCGGCATCCTGCTCGGCTCGGCGTGCCTGTCCACGGTCGGCAACGTGGTCGCCGTGGGCGGCCAGCTCGACGGGCACGGCACCGACGTCACCCCGCTGTTCTTCCTGCTCACCGGGCTGCTCGACTGCTGGGCCATCTTCCGCGGCGGCCTGCTGCGGCTGGTCCCGGTCGCCCGCGAGCAGGTCGTGGAGACCGTCCCCGACGCCGTGCTGGTCGTCGACCCCGACGGCGTCCTCATCGACTGCAACCCCGCCGCCACCCGGATGCTGCGGGAGCTGCGCCCCGAGCTCGACGGCGACCTGGTCGGCCGGCCCCTCCACGACGTCGCCGGCCCCCGGGCGGTCGGGGTGCTGCTCAGCACCGAGCGCCGCGACGGCCACCGCGTCGCCGAGGTCCGGCCCGGCGTGTGGCTGGACGTGCGCGACTCCGCCGTCGCCGATCCCCGCGGCCGCGCGCTGGGGCGCATCCTCGTCGTCCGCGACGTGAGCGAGCAGCAGCGGCGGCAGCTCGCCGTCGAGCGGCTCAACCGGCAGCTGGCCGAGCAGGTCGAGGTCATCGAGCGGCTGCGCGCGGTCCTCGCCGAGGAGGCCGTCCGCGACCCGCTCACCGGCCTGCACAACCGCCGGCACCTCGACCGCGCCCTGGAGGCCGACCTGGCCCGCCGGCCGCGCACCGGGCAGCTGTCGCTGCTCGTCGTCGACGTCGACCACTTCAAGGCCGTCAACGACCGCTTCGGGCACGCCTCCGGCGACCGGGTGCTCCTCGGCGTCGCCGGGACGCTCGCCGCCGCCGTCCGCGAGGGCGACACGGCCGCGCGGCTGGGCGGCGAGGAGTTCGTCGTGGTCCTGCCCGGCGCCGGGCGGGAGCAGGCGCTGGCCCGCGCCGAGCAGGTCCGCCGCGAGGTCGCCGCCACCCGCCACCTGCTCGACGGCGAGGACGTCGGCGTCACCGTGAGCGTCGGCGTCGCCGTCTGCCCGGCCGACGGCACCTCGGCGGCCGCGCTGCTCGAGGCCGCCGACCGCGCCCTCTACACCGCCAAGGCGACCGGCCGCGACCGCGTGGTCGCCGCCGTGCCGGCCGCTGTGCCGGCCGCCGGCCCGGTGCTGCCCGTGCCGGCCCCGCCCGGCGACCTCCCGGAGCTCGTGGCCGGGGCCTGACCTCACCCGGACGGGCCCCGCCCGGGTGCCGATAGGGTCGTCGCCGATCGAGGCCGCGCGCCGTGCGGCCGACCGGGGCGACGGGCGTCGCCGGGACACATGGAGGTCAGTCGTGACCGTACGCGTGGGCATCAACGGGTTCGGCCGGATCGGGCGCAACTTCTGGCGCGCCGCCGCGGCCAGCGGCAAGGACATCGAGATCGTGGCGGTCAACGACCTGACCAGCCCCGAGGTCTTGGCCCACCTGCTCAAGTACGACAGCATCCTGGGGGTGCTGGGCGAGGACGTCGCCGCCTCCGACGGCGGCATCGACATCGCCGGCAAGACGATGAAGGTCCTGTCCGAGCGCGACCCGGCCGCGCTGCCGTGGGGCGACCTGGGCGTCGACGTCGTCGTCGAGTCCACCGGCTTCTTCACCAAGGCCGACGACGCCCGCAAGCACGTGGACAAGGGCGGCGCGAAGAAGGTCGTCATCTCCGCGCCGGCCACCGGCGACGACCTGACCATCGTCATGGGCGTCAACCACGACAGGTACGACGGCACCCAGACGATCATCAGCAACGCGTCCTGCACCACGAACTGCCTGGCCCCGCTGGCCAAGGTGCTCAACGACGCCTTCGGCATCGAGCGCGGCCTGATGACGACGATCCACGCCTACACCGCCGACCAGAACCTGCAGGACGGCCCGCACAAGGACCTGCGCCGCGCCCGCGCCGCCGCGCTCAACATGGTCCCCACCTCGACCGGCGCCGCGAAGGCGATCGGCCTGGTGCTGCCGGAGCTGCAGGGCAAGCTCGACGGCTACGCCGTCCGCGTCCCGGTGCCCACCGGCTCGGCCACCGACCTCACCGTCCAGCTGACCCGCGAGGCCTCGGCCGACGACATCGACGCCGCCTACCGCGAGGCCGCCGAGTCCGGCCCGCTGGCCGGGATCCTCAAGTACACGTCGGCGCCGATCGTCTCCTCCGACATCGTCACCGACCCGGCCTCGTGCATCTACGACGCCAAGCTGACCAAGGTCTTCGGCCCGATGGCCAAGGTCCTCGGCTGGTACGACAACGAGTGGGGCTACTCCAACCGGCTGGTCGACTCCGTCGAGCTCGTCGGCAACTCGCTCTGATGCGGTCCCTCGACGACCTGCTCGCCGAGGGGGTGTCGGGCCGGCGCGTGCTGCTGCGCGCCGACCTGAACGTCCCCCTCGACAAGCAGACCGGGGCCATCACCGACGACGGCCGGATCCGGGCGAGCCTGCCGACGATCGCGGCGCTGCGCGACGCCGGCGCCCGCGTCGTCGTCGCGGCGCACCTGGGCCGGCCCAAGGGCGCGCCCGACCCTCAGTACTCGCTGGCCCCGGTCGCCGCGCGGCTCGGTGAGCTGCTCGGCGCCGAGGTCCCGCTGGCCGCCGACGTCGCCGGCGACGACGCCCGCGCCAGGGCCGACGCGCTCGGCGACGGCGACGTCCTGCTGCTGGAGAACGTCCGCTTCGAGGCCGCCGAGACCAGCAAGGACGACGCCGAGCGCGGCGGGCTGGCCGACCGGCTCGCCGCGCTGGCCGACGTCTACGTCGACGACGCGTTCGGCGCCGTGCACCGCAAGCACGCCTCGGTGTTCGACGTCGCGCAGCGGCTGCCGCACGTGGCCGGCCGGCTGGTGGCCACCGAGCTCGACGTGCTGCAGCGGCTGACCACCGACCCCGACCGGCCCTACGTCGTGGTGCTCGGCGGCTCGAAGGTCAGCGACAAGCTCGCCGTCATCGAGGCGCTGCTGCCCAAGGTGGACCGGCTGCTGGTCGGCGGCGGGATGTGCTTCACCTTCCTCGCCGCGCAGGGCCACGGCGTCGGCAAGTCCCTGCTCGAGGCCGACCAGGTCGACACCTGCCGCCGGCTGCTGGCCGAGGCGGGGGAGCGGATCGTGCTGCCGCTCGACGTCGTCGTCGCGCCGGAGTTCAGCGCCGACGTGGACACCGCCGTCGTCCCCGCCGAGCAGATCCCCGACGGGCAGATGGGCCTCGACGTCGGCCCGCGCACCGTCGAGGCGTTCGGCCGCGAGCTGGCCGGCGCCCGCACGGTGTTCTGGAACGGCCCGATGGGCGTGTTCGAGCTCGCGCCCTTCCAGGCCGGCACCCGCGGCGTGGCCGAGGCCGTGGCCGCCGTCGACGGGCTGTCGGTGGTCGGCGGCGGCGACTCCGCGGCCGCGGTCCGCCGGCTCGGCCTCGACGAGGCCGCCTACGGGCACGTCAGCACCGGCGGCGGCGCGTCGCTGGAGTACCTCGAGGGCCGGGAGCTGCCGGGCCTCGCGGTGCTCGCGGACTGAGAGGGGCCGGGGATGGCACGCACGCAGCCGCGCGCCCCGCGCGAGGGCCGCCGCCCGCTGATCGCGGGCAACTGGAAGATGCACATGACGCACCTGGAGGCCATCGGCCTGGTGCAGAAGCTGGTCTTCAGCCTCAAGGAGCGCGAGCTCGACGACGCCGAGGTCGTCGTGCTCCCGCCGTTCACCGCGCTGCGCAGCGTGCAGACGCTGGTCACCGGCGACAAGCTGCCGGTCGGCTACGGCGCGCAGGACCTGTCGGCGCACGACTCCGGCGCCTACACCGGCGAGGTCAGCGGCGCGATGCTCGCCGCGCTGGCCTGCGGCTTCGTCGTCGTCGGCCACTCCGAGCGGCGCGCGCTGCACGGCGAGGACGACGCCACGGTGGCCGCGAAGGTGCAGGCCGCGCTGCGGCACGGCCTCACGCCGATCCTGTGCGTGGGCGAGGGCCTCGACGTCCGCCGCGCCGGGCAGCACGTCCCGCACTGCACCGACCAGCTCGACGCCGCGCTCGAGGGGCTCTCCGCCGACCAGGTGCGCGCGGTCGTGCTGGCCTACGAGCCGGTGTGGGCGATCGGCACCGGCGAGGTGGCCACCCCCGAGGACGCCCAGGAGGTCTGCGGCGCACTCCGGTCCCGCCTCGACGGGCGTTTCGGCCCGGAGACGGCCGCGGCGGTCCGTATCCTCTACGGCGGGTCGGTGAAGGCCGCGAACACGGCCGGGATCCTGGCCGGGCCGGACGTCGACGGTGCACTGGTCGGGGGCGCGAGCCTGGACGCCGACGAGTTCGCGCAGATCTGTCGGATCGCCGCAGGCGGCAGCTAGCCCGCGGCCGCACGGGAGCGGGTGGGTGGACAGCACGCTGCAGGGACCCGCCCGCTCCCGGGGCCGCCGCCTGCCCGAGTGGCTGCGCGGCACGCCCGGGCGCGTCCTCGGGCTCGCCCTCGTCGTCCTGCTCGTCGTCGCGGTGGCCGTGAGCTGCGGCGGCGGCGGGGACGGCGACAGCGGCGTCCCGGTGCTCGGCGACGGGCCCGACGCCGGCGTCGACGGCGTCCGCGCGCCCTCGGACGCGACCGGCGGCACGCTGCGCGTGGTCACCAGCGAGGTCGACAGCCTCGACCCGCAGCGGTCCTACCAGCCCGGCGTGTGGAACCTCATGCGGCTCTACACCCGCACGCTGGTCACCTACGCCAGCGAGCCCGACCGCACCGGCGAGCTGGTCCCCGACCTCGCCACCGACCTCGGCACCACCCCCGACGGCGGCCTGAGCTGGACGTTCACCCTCAAGCAGGGCGCCCGGTTCGAGAACGGCCGGGCGATCACCTCGCGCGACGTCAAGTACGGCATCGAGCGGTCCTTCGCCTCCGACGTCGTCGTGGGGGGGCCCACCTACGTCGTCGACCTGCTCGACGACCCCGAGAACCCCTACGCCGGGCCGTACCAGGACGAGACCCCGGGGAAGCTGGGGCTGGCCGCGATCGAGACGCCCGACGACGCCACGATCACCTTCCGGCTGCGCTCGGCCCAGCCCGACTTCCCCTACGTGCTGGCGCTGCCCTCGAGCAGCCCGGTGCCGATCGAGAACGACACCGGAGCCGGCTACGGCAGCGACCCGGTCTCCTCCGGCCCCTACGCGGTTACCACCGTCGACGCCGCGACCGGGATCGTCCTCGACCGCAACCCGCAGTGGGACCCGGCCACCGACGAGGTCCGCACGGCGCTGCCCGACCGCGTCGTCGTCCGCACCGGGCTGTCCACCCTGGAGCGCGACCAGCAGCTGCTCGCCGGCTCGGCCGACGTCGACGTCTCCGGCGCCGGCCTGCACGCGGCCACCGCCGCCCGGCTGGCCGAGGGCGCCGGGGGTGACGTGCCGCTGACCGACCGGGTCGACGACCTGACCACCGGCGCGGTGCGGCTGCTCGCGCTGCCCACCGACGTCGCGCCGATGAACGACCCGAACTGCCGCGCCGCGGTGGCCGCCGCGATCGACCGCGGCGCCGTCCAGGAGGTCGCCGGCGGCGCGGACAACGCCGTCCGCACCTCGCAGCTGTGGCCGCGGTCCCTGGGCGGCGGGCCGGAGGACCCCGACCCCGGCCCCGACCCCGACGCCGCCCGGGAGGCGCTGGCCGCCTGCGGGCAGCCCGACGGGTTCCACACGGTGCTCGCCGTGCCCGACGCCCAGGCCAGCGTCGCGGTGGCCGAGGAGGTCGTCGCGCAGCTCGCCGAGGTGGGGATCGAGGCGGAGCTGCGCCCGCTGCCGGCGACCAGCTTCTACGCCACCGACGTCGGCAGCCCGGACAACGTGGCGCGCAACGGCTTCGGCATCGTCCTGGCCACCTGGACCGCCGACTTCCCGACGCCGGGCTCGTTCCTCGTGCCGCTGGTCGACGGCCGCTCCGTGAGCCTGGTCGGCAACACGAACTACGCCCGGCTCACCGACCCGGCGATCTCCGGGCTGGTCGACGCCGCCCGCGCCGCCGCCGACCCCGAGGCCGCGCGCGGCGCCTGGCGGGAGGTCGCGGCGGCGGCCGGCGGGACCGGCGCCTACGTGCCGCTGGTGGAGACGCGGGTGCAGCTCCTGGCCGGGCAGCGGCTGCGCAACGGGCTGGTCATGGAGCCCTACGCGGGGCACGACCTGGCCACCGCGGGCGTGCGCTGACCGGGGCGCCTGCGGGCACCGGTTACGCTGGGGCCATGGTCGAGCTCGTCCTCAACGTGCTGCTGGTCCTCACCAGCGTGCTGCTCGTGGTGCTGATCCTGCTGCACCGGGGCAAGGGCGGTGGCCTGTCCTCGATGTTCGGCGGCGCGGTCTCCTCCCAGCTGTCCGGCTCCTCGGTCGTCGAGAAGAACCTCAACCGGCTCACCGTGTTCACCGGCCTGATCTGGACGGTGTGCATCGTGGCGCTGGGCATCCTCCTCAAGGTCTGAACCCCGGCTGCCCCTGGTCGCGGCGAAATAGTGACCGGGGAGACATCCTCAGGCCCTAGACTGCCCGCGCGGCGTGGTCACGCGCCGTGACGATCCAGCAGGCAGGTCGGAACGAGGGGGCGCTCGTGGCTGGTGGCAACGCGATCCGGGGGACCCGGGTCGGCGCGGGTCCGATGGGTGAGGCCGAGCGCGGTGAGGCGGCCCCGCGGCACCGCGTCGGCTACTGGTGCAGCTCGGGACACGAGACGCGGGTGGCCTTCGCCACCGACGCGGAGGTCCCCGAGACCTGGGACTGCCCGCGCTGCGGTCTCCCCGCCGGTCAGGACCCGCAGGCGCCCCCGCCGGCGCCGCGGACCGAGCCGTACAAGACGCACCTCGCCTACGTGCGCGAGCGGCGCAGCGACGCCGACGGCGACGCCCTCCTCGAGGAGGCCCTCGCCAAGCTCCGGGCCCGCCGCGGCGCCTAGAACTCCCGTCTGATCGCCCCGGCGGCGGCCTCGTGGGCCTCCGCCGGGGCGTCGGGCGTGCCCGGCGCCAGCAGCCCGCGGCCGCCGACCAGCGGCCCGCCCTCGCGGTGCGGCGCCAGGTTGACGTGGAAGTGCGGGACGCGGTCGCCGAAGACGCAGGCGTACACCCGGTCCGCGCCCGTCGCGTCCCGCACCGCGCGCGTGCTGCGCGCCAGCACGGGACCGAACGTCGTCGCCTCGTCGCCGTCGAGGTCGGTCACCGAGGGGACGTGCCGCCGGGTCTCCAGGTGGCAGAACCCCGGCAGCGCCCCGCGGAGCACGACCGACAGCCGCCACAGGTCGTCCTCCCACACCCGCGTGCGGGAGAAGAACGCGTCGGCCTCCCCGACGTCGCACAGCAGGCACGACTCGGGGGTCACGGCCGCAGCATCGCGCCGCGGCCCCCGGCGCGCCAGGCGGTCACCGCCCGCCGGTGCCGGACACCCACGCGGCGCGGCGGTGGTCCCACCAGCGGTCCCGCCGCACGGGCCGGTGGGCCACCCGCGCCAGGTGGTCCGCGCCGAGGAAGGCCCGCCGCAGGCCGGCGCTGAGCCCGTCGAACGGCGAGGCCTGCGAGCGGTGCTCGGCGATGGCCGCCTCCCGCCGGTCGAGCACGGCCGTGACGTCCAGGACGTCGGTGACCTCCGCGTCGGGCCGGCCGAGGACCGCCGGGTCGATCGCGTGGTAGGCGGTGTCCGGCCGCAGCGTGCGCATCTCCTCGAGCCAGCGCCGCATCAGCGCGTTGGGCAGGCAGTGCTCGACGAGCAGTGGGCCCGGAGCGTCCCGCAGCGCCGCGGCCACCGCCGCGCGGACGTGCAGGTGGTCGCGGTGGCCGTCGCTCCCGTCGAGGACGAGCACCACGTGCGGCCGGACGTCGGCCACCAGCCGGCCGACGACGCCGGCCACGTCGGCGAGGGACGCTGCGCACAGCGAGCCGCGCGGCGCCGGGCCGTCGAAGCCGGAGTCCCGCCAGCCGAGCAGTTCCACGCGGGCGACGCCGAGGTGCTCCGCGGCGCGGTACAGCTCCGCCTCGCGCACGGCGCCGAGGTCGGCCGCGTCGGGCAGCCCCGGCCCGGGCTCGCCGGCCTCGCCGCGGGTGGCGCAGGCCACGGTCACCCGGGCGCCGAGAGCGGCGGCGCGGGCCACGGTGGAGCCGCAGCCGAAGGACTCGTCGTCGGGGTGCGCGACGACGACCAGCCAGCGGTCACCGGGACGCACGTCGACGACGGGGTCGCGGACGGGAGGGGCGGGGAGGACGGTCGCAGCGGTCATGGACCGGACACTGACGGCCGCGTCTGGACGGGCTCTTGCGGTCCTCTGGTGCCGGCGCCGTCCAGCGCTGCGGCCCGCAGCCGGGTGAGCTCGCGCACGCGGAACCGCTCGCCGCGCTCGGCGACGGCGAGGCCCGCGTCGCACATCGCGACCGCCGCGGCCGGCTCCCCGGCGGCCAGGGCGGTCGCGGCCAGCAGCCCGAGGAACACCGAGCGGCCGGCGGCCAGCCCCTGGTCGGCCAGCACGGCGTGCGCCGCGCGCATCTCCGCGAGGCCCGCCCGCGGGTCGTCGCGGGCGCGCAGCCAGCCCTCCGCGAAACGCACCACCGCGGACGGGTAGCGATAGCGCTCCCACGCCGGCTCGTGCAGGGGCAGCGCCACCAGCCGGCGCACCCGCGCGGCGTCGCCGTCCAGCAGCGCGAGGACCAGCGCCCAGCGCCGGGCGAACCCGGCCGCGCCGAGCCCGGCCCGCTCCGCGGCCGCGAGCGCGGCGTCGGAGGAGGCGAGCGACTCCTCCCGCCGGCCCAGCAGCCACTGGCACAGCGCGCGGACGACGGCGATGCGGGTGGGCGGGGAGAAGGCCAGCGACCGCCGCAGGTCCACCCCGCCGCCGGCCACCAGCACCTCCGCGCGGCCGGCCGCGGCCAGCCCGTCCGCGGGGCGGTCCTGCATCCAGCGCACGACGGCGGTGATGTCCTCGGTCAGGTACGCGGCGGTCGGGTCGCCGAGCGCGGCGGCCAGCTCCGCCATGCGGGCCACGGTGGTGTCGGCGTCGTCGAGCCGGCCCACCTGGCACTGGAACAGCGTGGCCACCCACAGCAGCTCGACGTCGTCGGGGGAGGCCGGGTCGGGCACCTCCCAGGCGGCCACCAGCCGCCCGTACTCGCGGATGCTCGGGCTGTCGTACCCGGCCGACCAGGCGTCGGCGTAGGCGGTGCGGCTGAGCGCGCGCAGCTCGCGCCGGCGCCGGTCGGGCCCGGCGGGCAGGGCGGCCGCCGCGCCCAGCAGGTGCCCGCCGAGCTCGCGCAGCTGGTCGAGGGCCGACACCCGCACCGCGTGGTCGGTGGCCCGCTCCAGCCAGGGGACCGCCGCGGCCCCGCCGTCCAGGGCCCGGGCGGCGAGCAGGTGCCCGGCGATCCGCGACGCCTGCTCCGGGTCGTCGCCGGCGCGCGCGGCCAGCCGCTCGCCGAGCGCGCGGTGCAGCCGCGCGGTGCGGGCGCTGGACAGCCCGCCGCGCAGCACCGCGCCGAGCAGCGCGTGCGCCACGGCGAAGGTGCCCCCGCCGGCGTCGACGGCGAGCCGGGCGCCGACGGCGGTCTCGAGCGCCTCCAGCGCGTCGTCGACGGGGACGCCGGTGACCGCGGCGAGGTCCTCGGCCGACGCGGGGCCGCCCGCGACCGCCGCCGCGGCCAGCAGCTCCGGCACCGGCGCCGGCCGGTGCAGCACCCGCTGGCGGAGGACGTCGTGCACCGCCGCGGGCACCCCGCCGACGGGCCGGCCGCGCCCGGACGGGACGGCGGCGTCCGCGGCCGCCGACGCCCGGGCCAGCTCGAGGGCGAAGAACGGGTTGCCGTCGGCGCGGGTGACGACGTCCCGCACCTCCCGGTCGCCGAGCGCGGAACCGGCGACGTCGCGCACGAGGTCGGTGACCGCGCCGTCGGCCAGCGGCTCGAGGTCCAGCCGCGTCAGGCGCGGGGACCGGCCGAGGGCGGCCAGGGTGTCGAGCAGGGCCGGCGGGCCGGCCTCGCCGCTGCGCAGGGCCAGCGCGAGCACGACCGGCGTGCCCGGCACCTCCTCGGCCAGGCCGGCGACCAGCCGCAGCGTGGCCGGGTCCGCGGCGTGCAGGTCGTCGAGGGCGAGGACAGCCGGACGGCCCCCGGCGGTCAGCAGGGCGCGGAGGGCGTCGGTGAGGTGGACGAGCACCATGGCCGGGTCGATGCCGCCGTCGGCGGAGGTGGTGCCACCCAGGCCCGGGAGCACGTCCCGCAGCGGGCCGAGCACCCGGGCCAGCTCCGCCTGCGCGGCGGGCCCGAGGCCGGGCAGGGCCGAGCGCAGGACGGCGAGCACGGGCCAGTACGGGGGTGCAGCGAGCCCGTCGCGGCAGGTGCCGGTGTGGTGAGCGCCCCCGGCCGAGGACGCCGCGCCGCCGAGCCACCGCAGCAGCGCGGTCTTGCCCATCCCGGCGTCGCCGGTGAGCAGGACCACCGACCCCGCGCCGGTCGCGGCGTCGCCGAGCACCCGGGTGAGCAGCGCGCACTCGCCCTCCCGGCCCCGCAGCGGCGCCGCCGCTGCCACCGGTGCCGGTGCCGGTGCCGGTGCGGGCGGGGGAGCGGGCTGCAGGCCCGGGTCGTGGTCGAGGATCTGCGCCTCCAGCCGGCGCAGCCCGGGCCCGGGGTCGAGGCCGAGCTCGTCGCGCAGCAGCCGCCGGCCCTCGGCGAGCACGGCCAGCGCCTCGGCGGACCGGCCCGAGCGGTACAGCGCCCGCGCGAGGGACTCGCGCGCCTGCTCGCGCAGCGGGTGGGCGGTGACGTGGGCCTGCAGCTCGGCGACGGCGCGGCCCGGGTCGCCGAGCGCGAGCAGGGCGCCGGCCCGCAGCTCGACCGCCTCCTGCCGGAGCGTCTCCCAGCGGTCGGCCGCGGCGCGGGCGAAGGGCTCGTCGGCGAACTCCGCCAGCGCCGGGCCGCGCCAGAGTCCCAGCGCCTCGTCGAGCAGCGCGACGGCCCGCCCGGCGCCGGACGGCGGCAGCCCGCGCGCCTCGCCGAGGAGGCGCTCGAAGCGGGCGGCGTCGACCTCGACCGACTCCCGCGCCAGCCGGTAGCCCGGCGGGGCGGTGAGGAGCACCGAGCCGCTCGACCGCGGTGCCCGGCCGGGCTCGAGCGCGCGGCGCAGGTGCGCGATGGAGCTGTGCAGGGACGCGATGGCCCGCGGCGGCGGGTCGCCGCTCCACACCAGGTCCACGAGCCGGTCGGCGGGGACCAGCCGGCCGGCCTCGAGGACGAGCACCGAGAGCACGGCGCGCTGCAGGCGGGCGCCGATCGGGACGGGGACGTCGTCCCGGCGGACCTCCAGCGGGCCCAGGACCCCGATCCGCAGCACCCCGGCCCCTCAGCCGGCGGCGCCCGCGCGCCCGGCCCCCTCGTCCTCGGCACCCGGCAGGCGGCTCGCCGCGGCCGCGTCGAGCAGCCAGCGGGTCGCGCGGCGGCCGCGGGCCCCGGCGGCCGGGACCTCGGTGCGGTCGGCGCCGCCCAGCGCCCGCGCCACGGCCTCGGCCTTGCCCTCCCCGGACACCAGCAGCCAGACCTCCTCGGCGGCGGTGATCGCGGCGAAGCCGAGGCTCACCCGTGTCGGTGGCGGCTTCGGGCAGTCCCGCACCGGCACCACGGTCCGCTCGTCGGTCACCGCGGGGGAGTCCGGGAAGATCGACGCCACGTGGCCCTCGGCGCCCATCCCGAGCAGCAGGACGTCGAGCCGGGGGAGCGGATCCCCGGTCCCGGCGTCGCGGGCGGCGTCGGCCAGCGTCCCGGCGTACCAGTCCGCGGCCTCCTCGGGGGTGTCGAAGCCGGCGTCGGACGCCGGGATCGCGTGCACCCGCTCCGGCGGCGCCCCGACCCGGTCCAGCAGCGCCGCGCGGGCGCCCTTCTCGTTGCGCTCGTCGTCGTCGGCGGGGACGAACCGCTCGTCGCCCCACCAGACGTCGACCGCGGTCCAGTCGACCGCCTGACCGGGCGCCGGCTCCTCGGCCAGCTCCGCGGCGTGCCGCAGCACCGCCGTCCCGATCCCGCCGCCGGTGAGCACCACCGACGCCGTCCCGTGCACCGCCTGGGCGGCGGCCAGCCGCGCGACCAGCGCGGACGCCACCGCCCGCGCCAGCCGCTCCGCGTCGGGCTCGACGACGATCTCGGGCGTGGGGCCCTCGATCCGCTCCGCGAGCGCCTCGGCGATCCGGTCCCCGGGGGGCAGCGTCACCGGACGGCCTCGGGCGCCGTCGGGTCCGGGGTGTCGTGCTCGCCGTGCTCGGCCACCTCGTCGGTGCCCTCGGAGTCCGGCGGCACCGTCGGCGCCTCGCCGTGCGGGCTGTCCACGCCGACGTCGTCCTTCGCGAACGGCGCGCCGGCCTGCTCGGCCGGGTCCACCCACACGTGCGCGCGCACCGGCGCCCGGCCGGCCAGGCCGGTCACCCCGGTGGTGGCCTCCAGCGCCTCGGCGTAGGGCTCGTCGGGGTCCAGCCGGCGCAGCTCCTCGCCGAGCAGGTCGCCGAGCGTGCGGTCGGGCAGCGCCATCGTGGCGTCGGGCCGGTACGGCTGGCTGATCACCGCGCCGCCGCGGCGGTCGGCGTGCACCCGCACCTCCTCGTCCTGGTCCAGGGACAGCAGCACCGAGTCGATGCCGCTGGGCCCGGGGTGCCGGGTGGCCTGCACGACCTCGACCGCGCTGCCGGTGCGGGACGCGAGCCAGCCGCGCAGCAGCTGCGCGGTGGCCGCCCCGGGGTCGCCCTCGACGCGGGCGCCGAGCACCTTGACCGCGTCCCCCCGGCGGCCGGACACCGAGTCCAGCGCGGAGGTGAGCGTCGCCCGCCAGCCGGTGGCGCGGGTCCAGGCCAGGTCGGTGTCGCCGGGGGAGTAGTCCTGCGCCCGGATGCGCAGCGAGGCCAGCTGGTCCGACGCCGACGTGCTGTCGGTGATCCGCCGGTCGGCGATGACCGCGAGCGCGTCGGTGCTCAGCTGCCGCGGCGGCTCGGTGTGCCACCAGGTGACCACCGGCGCGTCGGCGGCCAGCAGCGGCAGCACGACCGACTCCGCGTGCAGCGCCAGGCGCCCGTACATGCGCATGACGACCGCCTCGCCGGGGCCCAGCCGCCCGCCGATGGACACCTCGGCGTCCAGCCGCGGCACCGGGGCCTCGATCTGCCGGCGGACGACGAGCAGGATGCGGCAGGGGTGCTGCTCGGCGGCCGTCGTCGCGGCCTCCTCGGCCTCGGCCACCCGGCCCTCGTCGGCGACGACCACCAGGGTCAGCGCCACCCCCGACAGCACCGCGCCGCCGGTCCGCCGCTGGGCGGCGAGCTCCTTGACCACGGCGGAGCCGGTGGTGTCCCAGAGCGTCGTCATCGCGTCTCCTCTCCGCGGGGGCGCCTCACGGACGCCGCCACCGGCGGCCCTCGGCGGCCAGCATCTCGTCGGCGGCGCGCGGCCCCCACTCGCCGGCCCGGTAGGGGTGCGGGGTGCTGCCGGCCCAGAACTCCTCGAGCGGGTCGATGACCGCCCAGGAGGCCTCGACCTCGGCGTTGCGCGGGAACAGCGTGGCGTCGCCGAGCAGCACGTCCAGCAGCAGCCGCTCGTAGGCCTCGGGACTGGCCTCGGTGAACTGCTCGCCGTAGAGGAAGTCCATGGACACGTCCCGGACCTCCATGACGCTGCCGGGCACCTTCGACCCGAACTTGAGGGTGACCCCCTCGTCGGGCTGCACGCGCACGACCAGCTGGTTGTTGCCCAGCTCCTCGGTGTCGGTGTCGGCGAAGGGCAGGTGCGGCGCCCGGTTGAACACCAGCGCGATCTCGGTGACCCGCCGCGGCAGCCGCTTGCCGGTGCGCAGGTAGAACGGCACGCCGGCCCAGCGGCGGGTCTCCACCCCGAGCCGGACCGCGGCGTAGGTCTCGGTCGTCGAGTGCGTGTCGACGCCGTCCTCCTGCCGGTAGCCCTTGGCCCGCTGCCCGGCCAGCCAGCCCTGCTCGTACTGGCCCCGGACGGCGAAGGTGTGCAGGTCCTCGGGCAGCGAGATGGCGCGCAGCACCTTGAGCTTCTCGGTGCGGATCTCGTCGGCCGAGAACTCGACCGGCTCCTCCATCGCGGTGAGCGCGAGCAGCTGCAGCAGGTGGTTCTGCAGCACGTCGCGGGCCGCGCCGGTCTTCTCGTAGAACCCCGCCCGGCCGCCGATGCCGACGTCCTCGGCCATGGTGATCTGCACCGAGTCCACGTGGTGGCCGTTCCAGACCGGCTCGAACAGCTCGTTGGCGAACCGCAGCGCCATGAGGTTCTGGACGGTCTCCTTGCCCAGGTAGTGGTCGATGCGGAAGACGTCCTCGGCGCTGAACACCGAGTCGACCAGCTCGTTGAGCTCCCGGCTGGAGGCCAGGTCGGTGCCGAAGGGCTTCTCGACGACGACCCGCCGCCACCGGTCCGGCGTGCTCTCGGCCATGCCGGTGCGCTGCATCTGCTTGAGCACGACGGGGAACATCGCCGGCGGGATCGACAGGTAGAACGCGGCGTTGCCGCCGATGCCGTGGCTGCTCTCCAGGTCGGCGAGGGCGTGGGCGAGCTCGTCGAAGGCGTTGTCGTCGTCGAAGGAGCCCTGGACGAACCGGACGCTGTTGGCCAGCCGCTCCCACACCTCCTCCCGCCACGGCGTGCGGGCCGCGTTGCGGGCCGCGTCCCGGGCCAGCTCGGCGAAGTCCTGGTCACCCCAGTCCCGCCGGGCGAAGCCCAGCAGCGCGAAGTTGGTCGGCAGCAGCCCGCGGTTGGCCAGGTCGTACACGGCCGGCAGCAGCTTCTTGCGGGCCAGGTCGCCGGTGATGCCGAAGACGACCAGGGCGCAGGGCTCGGGGACCCGCGGCAGCCGCCGGTCCCGCGGGTCGCGCAGCGGGTTGGGGATCACGTGCCCTCCTCGAGGGGGTGCGGGGTCAGTCGAGGGCAGCGAGGACCTGATCGATGCCGGCGGACCGGTCGGTCAGGTGCAGGTGCAGCAGCGGCCGCTGCCGGTCGGCCAGCGCCTGCCGGTCGCCGGCGGCCTGGGCGGCCTGCAGCGTGCCGAAGGAGTACGGCCGGTCGGGCACCGGGAGGTCCTGCGTCACCGCGCCGGTGAGCTGCAGGAACGCGCCGACCTGCGGACCGCCCTTGTGGTACTGGCCGGTCGAGTGCAGGAAGCGCGGGCCCCACCCGAAGGTCACCGCGTGCTCCGTGCGGCGGGCCAACGCGGCGCGCAGCTCCCCGGCCCGGGCGTCGGCCTCGCGGTCGAGGTAGGCCATGACGGCGAGGTAGCCGCGCGGCGGGACGGCGCCCAGCAGCGCGTCCAGCGCCGGCCGCAGCCCGTCGGACTGCGCGAGGTCGACGCCGTCGAGCACGCCGCCGGAGGCGTACACCTCCACCGCGCCGATCGTGGCGACCGGCCGCTCGTCGGGCAGGCCGGACTCGAGGATCCGCGAGGTGTTCTGCTTGGACTCGGTGACGTTGGGCTGGTCGAAGGGGTTGATCCCCAGCACCCGCCCGGCCACCGCGGTCGCGTACTCCCAGCCGAGGAACTGCGCGCCCAGCGGGCCGGTGACGCCGACCGATGGCCGGCCGTCGACCGGGTCGCCGTCGACGACGGCCAGCAGCGCGTCCGGCGCCTGCGCGCCCGGCGCGTCCACCGACTCCAGGACGACGGGCAGCAGCCCGCGGCCCTCCTTGCCGGTGGACTCGGCGATGAGCTGCTCGGCCCAGTCTCCGAAGCCCTCGATGCGCGGGCCGCTGCCGCCGGTGCCCTCGGCGAGGGCGACCTTGTCCCGGCCGGTGCGGAAGCCCGCGCCCATGGCGACGCCGAGCTCCAGCGCCGGGTTGCCCGGCTCGGCCAGGTGCTCGGCGAGGTCGGTGGCCTCGTCCAGCAGCGCCCCGACGTCGACCCCGGCCAGCGCCGCGGGCACCAGCCCGAACGCCGACAGGGCGCTGTAGCGGCCGCCGACGTTCGGGTCGGCGAGGAACACCGCGCGGGCGCCCATGGCGGCGGCGGTGTCGGCCAGCGGCGAGCCGGGGTCGGTGACGACGACGAACCGCCGGCCGACCTCCTTCTCGTCCAGCCCGGCCTCGGCGAACGCGGCGACGAACGCCCGCCGGTGGCTGTCGGTCTCGATCGTGCCGCCGGACTTGGAGCTGACCACGACCACGGTGCGGTCGAGGTCGGTCATCGCCGCGAGGACCTGACCGGGGTCGGTGGTGTCGAGGACCACCAGCGGCGCGCCCGCGGTGCGGCAGATGACCTCCGGCGCCAGCGAGGAGCCGCCCATGCCGCACAGGACGACGCGGTCGATCCCCTCGCCGGCGAGCTCGGCCCGCAGCTCGGCCAGCCGGGACACCAGCTCGCGCGAGGACGCGGGCAGGTCCAGCCAGCCGAGCCGGATCGAGGCCTCGCTCTCGGCCTCGGGGCCCCAGAGGGTGGCGTCCTTGGCCACCAGCCGCGCGGCGACGTCGTCGTCGGCGAGCTGGGTGCGGACCACCTCCGGGACGTCGAGGCCGGAGCAGGAGAACTCCAGGGTCATGCCTTGTCCTCGAGCTGGCCCCGCACCGAGTCGGTGAGCTCGTCCCACGAGTCGACGAACTTCTGCACGCCCTCCTCCTCGAGGACGCGGAACACGTCGTCGAGGTCGACGCCGGCGTCGGCGATGGCCTGCATCGTCGCCGCGGCGTCGTCGTAGGTCTTCTGCACCGGGGTGCCCGGCTCACCGTGGTCGGCGTAGGCCTGCAGCGTCTTCTCCGGCATCGTGTTCACGGTGCCGGGGGCGATGAGCTCGCTGACGTAGAGGGTGTCGGGGTACTCCGGGTTCTTCACCCCGGTCGAGGCCCACAGCGGCCGCTGCGGCCGGGCGCCCTTGGCCTCCAGGGCCTTCCAGCGGTCGGAGGAGAACACCTCCTCGTAGGCCTGGTAGGCCAGCTGCGCATTGGCCAGCGCCGCCTTGCCCTTGAGCTGGTCGGCGCCGGCCTTCTCCAGCCGCTTGTCGATCTCGCTGTCCACGCGGGACACGAAGAACGAGGCGACCGAGGCGATCCCGCTGAGGTCGGCGTCGGGGTCCTGCTCGAGGCGCTGCTCCAGCCCGGACAGGTAGGCGTCCATGACGGCGCGGTACCGCTCGAGGCTGAAGATCAGGGTGACGTTGACGCTGATCCCGCGGGCGATCGACGTCGTGATCGCCGGCAGGCCCTCCACGGTGGCCGGGATCTTGATGTAGAGGTTCGGCCGGTCCACCAGCCACCACAGGTGCGCGGCCTCGGCGGCCGTGGCGTCGGTGTCGTGCGCCAGGCCCGGCGCGACCTCCAGCGACACCCGGCCGTCGCCGGGCTGCCGCTCGGCCACCGGGGCGAGCAGGTCGCAGGCGTCGCGCACGTCGGAGGCGGTGATGGTGCGCAGCGCCTCCTCGACGCTCACCTTGCGCACCGCGAGGGCGTGCAACTGGTCGTCGTAGGAGTCCGACCCGCTGATCGCCGCGGCGAAGATCGTCGGGTTGGTGGTGACGCCGACGACGGAGTACTCGTCGACCAGCGACTGCAGGTTGCCGCTGCGGATGCGGTCGCGTGACAGGTCGTCGAGCCAGACGGCGACGCCCGCCTGCGACAGCTCGGCAAGCTTCTCGTTCTGTGCCATGGTCAGGTCCCTTTCCGGTGGGTCCGACGGCTCAGCGGTCGCCGGTGGGGTGGGGGAGGCCCCCGGTGGCTGCAACCGGGCCGGCCGGGACGGCGTTCCCCGCGGCGGCCGCCTCGATCGACTCGCGGGCGGCGACGACGACGGCCTCGTCGGTCAGCCCGAACTCCTCGTAGAGCACCGAGTAGGCGGCGCTCGCGCCGTAGTGGGTGAGCCCCACGATCCGGCCCGCGTCGCCGACGAACTCGCGCCAGCCCATGGGCACGCCGGCCTCGACGCTGACCCGCGCGCGGACCGAGGGCGGCAGCACCTCGTCCTTGTAGGCCTGGTCCTGGTCGGCGAACCACTCGACGCAGGGCACCGACACCACGCGGGTCGGGACGCCGTCGGCCTCCAGCCGCTCGCGGGCGGCGACGGCGATCTGCACCTCCGAGCCGGTGCCCAGCAGGATCACCTCGGGCTGCCCGTTCGAGGCGTCGGCCAGCACGTAGGCGCCGCGCGCGACGCCCTCCGCGGAGCCGAACTCCGAGCGGTCGAACACCGGCAGGTTCTGCCGGGACAGCAGCAGGCCGGCCGGGCGGTCGTTGTGCTCGAGGATCGTGCGCCAGGCGACGGTGACCTCGTTGGCGTCGGCCGGGCGGACGACGTCGAGACCGGGGATGGCCCGCAGCGCGGCGAAGTGCTCGATCGGCTGGTGCGTGGGGCCGTCCTCGCCCAGGCCGATCGAGTCGTGCGTCCACACGTAGGTCACCGGCAGCTGCATCAGCGCGGCCAGGCGGACCGCACCGCGCATGTAGTCGGAGAACGTGAGGAACGTGCCGCCGTAGACGCGGGTGCCGCCGTGCAGCGCGATGCCGTTCATGACCGCGCCCATGCCGTGCTCGCGGACGCCGAAGTGCAGCGTGCGGCCGTAGGGGCCACCGCTCCACATCTTGGTCTGGCGGTCGGCCGGCAGGAAGGACGGTTCGCCCTCGACGGCGGTGTTGTTGCTCTCCGCGAGGTCGGCCGACCCGCCCCACAGCTCGGGCAGCGCCGGGTAGAGGGCGGCGAGGACCTTGCCCGACGCCTTGCGGGTGGCCACGCCCTTGGGGTCGGCGTCGAAGGTCGGCAGGCCGTCGGCGAAACCCTCGGGCAGCCGGCGCTCGCGCATCCGCTCCAGCAGGGCGGCGCGCTCGGGGTTCTCCTGCGCCCAGGCGTCGAACCGCTCCTGCCACTGGGCGTGGGCCTTCTCGCCGGCGTCGACCACCGAGCGGGCGTGCGCGAGCACCTCGTCGTCGACCTCGAAGGTCTTCCCCGGGTCGAAGCCCAGGACCTCCTTGGTGGCGCGGACCTCGTCGTCGCCCAGCGCCGAGCCGTGCGCGGCGCCGGTGTTCTGCTTGCTCGGCGCGGGCCAGGCGATGATCGTCCGCAGCACGACGATCGACGGGCGGCGCGTCTCGGCCTTGGCGGCGGCGAAGGCGGCGTCGACGGCGGCCAGGTCCTCGCCGTCGTCGACGTGCTGCACGTGCCACCCGTAGGCCTCGTAGCGCTTGCCGACGTCCTCGGTGAAGGCGACGTTCGTGTCGTCCTCGATGGAGATCCGGTTGTCGTCGTAGACGAGGACCAGGTTGCCCAGCTGCTGGGTGCCGGCCAGCGACGACGCCTCGCCGCTGACGCCCTCCTCCAGGTCGCCGTCGGAGGCGAAGCACCAGACGGTGTGGTCGAACAGGCTCTCGCCCTCGGGGGCGTCCGGGTCGAGCAGGCCGCGCTCGCGGCGGGCGGCCATGGCCATGCCGACGGCGTTGCCGACGCCCTGGCCGAGCGGGCCGGTCGTCGTCTCCACGCCCGGGGTGTGGTTCACCTCGGGGTGGCCCGGGGTCTTCGAGCCCCAGGTCCGCAGCGCCTGCAGGTCCTCGAGCTCCAGCCCGTAGCCGGACAGGTAGAGCTGGACGTACAGCGTCAGGCTCGAGTGGCCCATCGACAGGACGAAGCGGTCGCGGGCCACCCAGTTCGGGTCCGTGGGGTCGTGCCGCAGCCACTTGTGGAACAGCAGGTAGGCCGTGGGCGCCATGCTCATCGCGGTGCCGGGGTGGCCGTTGCCGACCTTCTGGACGGCGTCCATCGCCAGCACGCGGGCGGTGTCGATGGCGCGGCGGTCGAGGTCGCCGAAGTCCTCCGGCAGCGTGGGGTGCGGCTGCCGGGGCGATCCGGTGGGGGAGTCGGTCGCGGCCTCAGCGGGGGCCTCGGACTCCGTGCTCTTCGTGTCGTCAGCCTGGGTCATGTCGGGCGGAACTCCTCGAGGTCGGCCGTGCGTGGGGCCGTCCGGGGAGCGGTGGTCCGGTGCTCCCGGGCGGACGACGTCGGGTGCGGGGCAGCGGATCGGCGTGTCCCTGGTCTCCCTCGACCCGTGACCCTCCGTCGTCGGCGACGGCCCTACCCGCAGTTCCCGCGGCGTCAACGTGATCAACCCTAGTCATCCGCACCGGTGGGCGGGGTGGCCGAGGGCTACAGTGGGCCCGTTCCATCCCCGGTTCGAAGGGACCATCGTGCTGTCTTCGTGCCCGGTGGCTCCCTGCCGTCCGTGCCTGCGCGCGGCGGAGGTCGCCCGGTGACGGCGCTCACCCAGCGGCCCGCCGTCCCGGCCCGCCGGCTGTCGGGCGTGGTCGGGGCCTACGTCGCGCTGACCAAGCCGAAGCTCGTCGAGCTGCTGCTCGTGACGACGCTGCCGGCGATGATGATGGCGGCCGACGGGTGGCCTTCCTGGCGGCTGGTGGCCGCCACGATGGTCGGCGGGATGTTCGCCGCCGGCGCGGCCAACGTGTTCAACTGCTGGTACGACCGCGACATCGACCGGCTGATGTCCCGCACGCGGAACCGGCCGATCCCCTCCGGGGTGGTGTCGCCGCGGGCGGCCCTGGTCTTCGGTGGGGCCCTCGCCGCGGCGTCGCTGGCGATCCTGTGGTTCGAGACCACGCCGCTGGCCACCGCGCTGGCCGCGGTCGCCATCCTGGCCTACTCCGTCGTCTACACGATGGTGCTCAAGCGCCGGACCCGGCACAACACGGTCTTCGGGGCGTTCCCGGGGGCGGCGCCGGTGCTCATCGGGTGGGCGGCGGTGACCGGCTCGCTCGACTGGCCGGCGCTCGCCTTCTTCGCCGTCGTCTTCTGCTGGCAGATGCCGCACTTCTGGGCGCTGGCCAGCCGCTACCGCGACGACTACGCCCGCGCGAACGTCCCCATGCTCACCGTCGTCGCGGGCCCGGAGAGCGTCGGCCGGCAGTCGGTCGCGTGGGCGTGGGCGACGCTGGGCGCCACCCTGCTCATGGGGTCGATCACCCCGGTGCTGAACTGGGCCTTCGCCATCGGCGGGGGGCTGCTCGGCGCCTGGTACGTCGCCGAGACCCACCAGTGGCTGGACCGCATCCGCGCCGCCGTGCCCGACCGGCCGATGAAGCTGTTCTCGGTGTCGATCACGCACATGACGCTGCTGTCGATCGCCATCGCCATCGACGTCCTCGTCTGACCCGCCCCGCTCCGCCGCGAGCCCGGACCCGCCTGGGGTCCGGGCTCGC
>NZ_JBJGZF010000023.1:0-53733 GCF_054050375.1 Geodermatophilus sp. SYSU D00879 | reverse complement strand
CGTGCCCCGCCCCGACCGGGGGCGGGGCACGACCGCACGCGAGGGGCTCAGCGCACGCCGACGAGGTCGACGACGAAGACGAGCGTCGCGCCCGGCTTGATGACGCCGCCGGCGCCGCGGTCGCCGTAGGCCTTGTGCGGGGGGATGGTCAGCCGGCGGCGGCCGCCGACGCGCATGCCCTGGATGCCCTCGTCCCAGCCCTGGATGACCATGCCGACGCCGAGGCGGAACTCGAGCGGGTCGCCCCGGTCCCAGGAGGCGTCGAACTGCTCGCCGCCGTCGTGGGTGACGCCGACGTAGTGGGCGCTGACCAGGTCGCCGGCCGTGGCCTCGGGGCCGTCGCCGACGACGAGGTCCTCGATCACCAGGTCGTCGGGCGCGGGCCCGGTGGGCGGCTCGACGTCGGGTCGGCTCAGGGGCTCGGCCATCGGTCCTCCTCGGATCAGGGGTGCCGGGGGGGTCCCCGACGGGTCCCGGCCATCCAATCAGCGCGCTTCCCGGGCCGCGCGGGTGCGGACCGGGGCCAGGGGTGCTGGGCTGGTCGGGTGACCCCCGCTGACGCGCCGTGGTGGACCCGTGCCGTCGTCTACCAGGTCTACCCGCGCTCGTTCCAGGACTCCGACGGCGACGGGATCGGCGACCTCGGCGGGGTCCTGCAGCGGCTGGACCACCTGGCCGACCTCGGCGTCGACGTCGTCTGGCTCTCGCCGGTCTACCCCTCGCCGCAGGCCGACAACGGCTACGACATCAGCGACTACCAGGACGTCGACCCGCTGTTCGGCACGCTGGAGCAGCTCGACGAGCTGGTCGCCGGGCTGCACGCCCGCGGGATGAAGCTGGTGATGGACCTGGTGGTCAACCACACCAGCGACGAGCACCCGTGGTTCGTGGAGAGCCGGTCGTCGCCGGACTCGCCGAAGCGGGACTGGTACTGGTGGCGCCCGCCGCGGGCGGGCCTGGCGCCCGGCGACCCCGGCGCCGAGCCGACCAACTGGCACGGCTTCTTCTCCGGCTCCACCTGGGAGCTCGACGAGGCCAGCGGCGAGTACTACCTGCACCTGTTCGACCGCAAGCAGCCCGACCTGAACTGGGAGAACCCCGAGGTCCGGCAGGCGGTCTACGCGATGATGCGGTGGTGGCTCGACCGCGGGGTCGACGGGTTCCGCATGGACGTCATCAACCTGATCAGCAAGGACGTCGGCCCGGACGGCGAGCTGCACGACGGCCCGCCGCTGCCCGGCCTGCCCTACGGGGACGCGACCGCGTCGGTGGTGTGCGGCCCCCGCATCCACGAGTTCCTGCAGGAGATGCACCGCGAGGTCTTCACCGGCCGGCGCGAGCAGCTGCTGCTGGTGGGGGAGACGCCCGGCGCGACGGTGGAGGACGCGCTGCTGTTCACCGACCCGGCGCGCGCGGAGGTGGACATGGTCTTCCAGTTCGAGCACGTGGGCCTGGACTTCGAGGGCTCGAAGTTCTCCCCGCGGCCGCTGCGGATGCGCGATCTCAAGGCCTCCTTCGGCCGCTGGCAGACGGGCCTGGCCGACGTCGGCTGGAACTCCCTCTACTGGGACAACCACGACCAGCCGCGGGCGGTGTCCCGCTTCGGCGACGACTCGCCCCGGTACCGCCGGGACTCCGCGACCTGCCTGGCCACGCTGCTGCACCTGCACCGCGGGACGCCCTACGTCTACCAGGGCGAGGAGATCGGGATGGCGAACTTCCCGTTCAGCGACCTGGCGCAGTTCCGCGACGTCGAGTCGCTGAACCACCACGTGCAGGCCGTGGCGCACGGCGCCGACCCCGACGAGGTGTTCGCGGCACTGCGCCGGATGAGCCGGGACAACGCCCGCACGCCCGTGCAGTGGGACGCCTCGCCGAGCGCCGGGTTCACCACCGGGACGCCGTGGCTGGCGGTCAACCCCGACCACGTCGAGTGGAACGCCGCCGCCCAGCGCGACGACCCGGCCTCGGTCTTCGCCCACCACCGGCGGCTGATCGCGCTGCGGCACGAGGACCCGGTGGTGGCGCTGGGGCACTTCACGATGCTGCTGCCCGACCACGACGAGGTGTACGCGTTCACCCGCAGCCTCGACGGCGACACGCTGCTCGTCGTCTGCAACCTGGGTGGCAAGGAGCAGGACCTCGCCGGCCTGCTCCCCGAGACGGTCGGCGCGGAGGTCGTCCTCGGGAACCTGCCCGAGGACGACCCCGCCCTGCTCAGGCCCTGGGAGGCCCGAGTCCTGCGCCTGCCGTAGGCAGTCCGTCTCGCTCCCCGGCCCCGTCCAGGGCCCCGCCCCGAGCCTGCGAGGGGTGAGGAGGACGGGGTCCTCCGTGTGCGCCCTCCGGCTCGCTGACCGACTCGAGCTCCACCGGCTCCTCGGGCTCCGCCGGCTCCCCGGCGGGGACGTCGAGCGGGTGGGCGATCTCGTCGGCCGGCAGCCGCCAGTACAGGATCGCCGCGACCGCCAGCAGCGGCGGCACCAGCCCGGTGAGCAGGAACGTGCCGGTGAGCCCGACGACCTCGCTGACCGGCCCGGCCAGCGCCATCGACAGCGGCATGAACGCCAGCGAGACGAAGAAGTCGAGGCTGGACACCCGGCCGAGCAGCGCCGGCGGCACCCGCCGCTGCAGCAGCGTCCCCCAGATGACCGTGCTCGACTCGAACGCCGCGCCCAGCACCCCGGCCGCGGCGATCATCAGCCACAGCGACGACGTCCAGCCGAAGACGACCATCGGCACGCAGCCGAAGCCCCACAGCAGGTTCATGACCGTGAGGTAGCGACGCGGCAGCCGCAGCGAGGCGACGACCGCCGACCCCAGCGCGCCGCCGATGCCGAACGCGGCCAGCACCCAGGCGTGCTCGGTCGGCCCGCCGCCGGTCTGGTCGCGGATCGCGAAGGGGACCAGCACCTCGAACGGGCCCATGAACACCAGCACCATGAGCGAGGCGAACAGCAGCGTCGCCAGCAGCCACGGCGTGCGGACCATGTAGGCGACGCCCTCGCGGACGTCGGCGAACAGGCCCGAGCCGACCTCGTCGCGGCGCACCGGCAGCGTCGGCAGCGCCGCCACGCACGCGGCCGAGAGCGCCGAGGTCAGCGCCGTCGCGAGCAGCGCCGCGCCGGGTGAGAACGCGCCGACCAGCACGCCGCCGGCGGCGGGCCCGATCGCCATCGCCAGCGCCGGGCGGACGACGCCCTCGAGGCCGTTGGCGGCGAGCAGGTCGCCGGCCGGGACCACGCTGGGGACCAGCGCCGAGTAGGCCGGGTAGTACAGCCCCATCGCGACGCCCTGGGCCAGCGCGGCCGCGGCCAGCGGCCCGAGTGCCAGCGCCCCGGCCAGCGACAGGACGGCGACCAGCCCGACCGCCGCCGTCTGCAGCAGCGCGACACCGAGCAGGATCTGCCGCTGCGGCACGCGGTCGGCCAGGGCGCCGCCGAGCAGCGTGCTGGCCAGCATGCCGCCGGCGGACAGGGCGGTGGCGGAGGAGAGCGCGGCGGGCCCGCCGCCGAGGTCGACCACCTGCCAGACCAGCGCGACCGTCCACAGCCCCTGGGCGAGCAGCGAGAGCCCCATCGAGGCGGCCAGCAGGCGGTAGTCGCGGTGCCGCAGGGGCGCGAGCGCGCGCGGCAGGCCGGCCATCTCGGGTCCTCCTCGGGGGTCGGCGCCCCGTCGGCGCCGTCGGCCCCATGCTCGCCGACGGGGCCGACAGCAGTCAGCCGGATTACCGGGAGAGCGCAGGAACGGTCGGCGCTACAGTCCCGTCCCCGTGGGCCGGGTGGTCGAGGCGGTGCTGCCCGCCCGGATGGGGACGTCGTTCCGCTGGCTGGTGGCGTCGTCGTGGGTGAGCAACCTGGGCGACGGCGTGGCGCTGGCGGCCGGGCCGCTGCTGGTGGCCGCCCGCACCCAGGACCCGCTGCTGGTCGCGCTCGGCGCCCTGCTGCAGCAGCTGCCGTGGCTGCTGTTCGGCCTGCACGCCGGCGTCCTGGCCGACCGGGTGGACCGGCGGCTGCTCGTCGCCGCCGTCGACCTGGCCCGCGCCGGGGTGCTCGCCGTGCTGGCCGCCGCCCTGTTCACCGGCGACGTCGGGCTGGTGCCCGTGCTGGCCGCGCTGTTCGTGCTGGGCACCGCCGAGGTCTTCGCCGACACCGCCGCCGGCACCCTGCTGCCGATGGTCGTCGACCGGGCCGACCTGGGCATCGGCAACGCGCGCCTGACCGCGGGCACGCTGACGATGAACCAGCTCGCCGGGCCGGCCGTCGGGGGTCTGCTGTTCGTGGCCGGCGCCGCGTGGCCGTTCCTCGCCCAGGCGGTGCTCGTGGCGCTGGGAGCGGTGCTCGTCGCGCGGATGCGGGTCCCGCCGCCGGAGCGGCCGGCGCGGCGGGGGCGGATCGGCCGGGACGTCGCCGAGGGGCTGCGCTGGACCTGGGGTCACCCCGCGGTGCGGACGCTGACCGTCACGATCGTCCTGTTCAACGTCACCTACGGCGCCGCCTGGTCGGTGCTCGTCCTCTACGCCGACCAGCGGCTGGGCCTGGGCGCGGCCGGCTACGGCCTGCTCACCACGGTCGGCGCGCTGGGCGGCCTGGTCGGGACGGCGTCCTACGACTGGCTGGAGCGGCGCGTCGGCATCGCCACGCTCATGCGGGTGGGGCTGCTCCTCGAGACGCTCACCCACCTGGTCCTGGCGCTGGCCACCACGCCGTGGGTCGCCGCCCCGGTGCTGTTCGTCTTCGGCGCGCACGCGTTCATCTGGGGGACGACGTCGCGCACGGTCCGGATGCGTGCGGTGCCGGCCGGGCTGCAGGGCCGGGTCGGGAGCCTCTACGCGATGGGCGTCTTCGGCGGCATCCTGGCCGGCCAGGCCGTCGGCGGGGTCGTCGCCCGGGCCTGGGGCGTGACCGGCCCGTTCTGGTTCGCGTTCGCCGGGTCGGCGGTGCTGCTGGCGCTGATCTGGCGCGAGCTGGCCCACGTCGCGCACGCCGACGCCGCGGTTCCCGCGGCCGGGTGACGCTCGTGCTCTGCACACACCGGTGTGCAGAGCACGAGCGTCGTGGCATCAGGCCCCGGGCGCGAAGACGATCCGGAAGCCGCCGTCGACCGGCTCCACCTGCCAGAAGACGTCCCCGGAGGTACCCGCCACCGCGGGCTCGCCCAGGCCGGTCTCCGTCGGCTCCGCGGCGGGGGCGGCCGACGCGTAGTGCGCCAGGACGTCCTCGGCGGCGAGGTCGGAGGCGTAGTTCGCGTACTCCTGGCTGCCGTCGGCCGTGCCGCCGGTCTCGCACAGGGTCGACCCCTCCGGCGGCTCCGGGAAGCCGGCCGGGACGGACTCGACGTCGGCGATGTCCGCCCCGCCGGCGACGGCCAGCGGGAACGCCGCCAGGCACTCCTCCGGCACGTCGGGCGCGGCGCCGGCGTCCCCGGCCGTACCGGCGTCCTCGGCCGCGGCGGCGAGGTCGTCGAGCTCCCCGCCGCCGCAGGCGGACAGCAGCAGGGCGGAGCCGAGCAGCGCCCCGGCGAGGGCACGGCGGGCGGTCGGACGGGTGCGGGACACGGTTCTCCTCGGGCGTCGTCGGGCCCCGGGCGGACGACCGGGACCGGCCCGCGGGCGCCGCCCGGCGGGCGGTCCGGCTGCGGGCCGCGCGGGACCGTAGAGGAGGGACGCCGTCCCGTCAGCCCCTCCTCGCGCGGGACCTCCGGCCCCCTCGCAGGGGCCCGCCGCGAGCGTGCGAGCGGCGGGGGGCGAGGGGGTCCTTCGTCACGTGAGCGGTGAGCGGGGCAGCAGGCGGTCGCTGATGATCCGCTTCTGGATCTCGCTGGTGCCCTCGAAGATCGTGGTCAGCCGGGCGTCGCGCCAGTGCCGCTCGACCTGGCGCTCGGTGGTGTAGCCGTTGCCGCCGTGCAGCTGCATGGCCTGGTTGGTCACCCGCACCGCCATCTCGGTGGCCTCAAGCTTGACCATCGAGGCCTCCTTCTCGCAGCGCACGCCGAGGTCGATGAGGTGGGCGACCTGCCGGTAGAAGGCGCGCGCCTGCTCGATCTGCGCGGCCATCTCCGCGACGGCGAAGCGCAGCGCCTGGAAGTCGCCGATCGGGTGGCCGAACTGCTCGCGCTCCTGCAGGTAGACGATCGAGTCCTCGAGCGCGGCCCGGGCGAGGCCCACGGCGCGGGCGGCGGTGTGCACCCGCGCGGTGTTGAGGAACTTCTGCGCCTCGGCGAAGCCGGCCCGCCGGGCGGCCTCGCCCTGCTCGTCGCTGGCCGCCGCCTGGTCGACGACGTTCTCCCGCGGGATGCGCACGCCGTCGAAGACCAGGTCCCAGGTGAGGAAGCCGTGGTAGCCGATCTTGTCGATCGGGGTGCCGGTGAGCCCGGGCGGGAACGCGCCGCGCTCCTTCTCCAGCAGCAGGTTGACCAGCCCGGCGGAACGGGACTCCCCCGGCTCGGGGTCGCGTTCGCGGACGAGGACCTGGATGAAGTCCGCGGCCTCGGCGTTGCCGCACCAGCGCTTGTGCCCGGTGACCACCCACTCGTCGCCGTCGAGGACCGCCCGGGTGGAGACGCCGGCGAGGTCGGAGCCGGCGTCGGGCTCGGACAGCGCGATGGCGCCGATCCACTCGCCCTTCGCGCTGCGGCGCAGCAGCTCCCCGCGCCGCGCGGGGTCGGCCACCGCCGTCCCGAGGCCCTGGGAGCGGGCGAGGATGCTCGCGCTGCTCATCCAGGCGCGGGCCAGCTCCTCGGAGACCGTGCAGTACTCGAAGACGCCGAGGCCCAGGCCGCCGTGCTCGGCCGGCACCGTGATGCCGAACCAGCCGAGCTCGGCCATCCGGGCCAGCAGCGCCTCCGGGAGCAGCCCCTTCTGCGGGTCGAGCTCGTCGGCGACCGGCAGCACCTCGTCGTAGGCGAACCGGCGGGCCTGCTCCTGCAGCGCCTCGCGCTCGGGGGTGTGCCACGGCGGCAGCAGCGCGGGCGGCTGCGGCTCGAGCAGGTCGGCGGGGCGCTCCTGGGTCGACGTCATCGTCGTGGGCCTCTCTCCGTCGCGGTCGGGGGTCCTCGCTCACCATGCGCGCCGGACTCCTGACCTGCACGGCGCGCCCGCGGGAGCGTGACCGAGCACACGCCCGCCCCCCGGATCGCACAAACACTTCACAGACCTCACAGGTTGCTGGTAAGACTGCCGCCGTGTCCCTCCCCGACCGACTCGACGTGACGCTGCGGCTGGTGCGCAACGCCGGCCGGGCCTCGCTCGCCGACCTCGCCGCCCGCCTGGGCGTCTCCGAGATGACCGTGCGGCGCGACCTCGACGCGCTGCAGGCCCGCGGGCTGGTCGAGCGGGTCCGGGGCGGCGCGGTCGCCGTTGCCGGGCCGGAGAGCTCCGCGGGCTTCGCCGCGCGGGCCGGCTGGCAGGCCGGCCTCAAGGACCGGATCGGCCGCCGGGCCGCCGCCCTCGTCCAGCCGGGCGCGACCGTGCTGCTCGACGCCGGGACGACGACGGTGCACGTGGCCCGCGCGCTGGCCGACCGGGCGGCCGCGGGCGAGGGCCCGTTCACGGCCGCCGTCGTGAGCCTGCCGGTGGCCGACGCGCTGGCCGACCGGCCGGGGATCCGCCTGCTCGTCGTCGGCGGCGAGTCGCGGCCGGGCGAGCGGAGCCTGGCCGGCCCGCTGACCGCCGCGGTGCTGCGGCAGCTCACCTTCGACCTGTTCGTCATGTCGATCGGGGCGGTGAGCGCGGCGGCCGGCTGGTCGGAGTTCACGCTCGAGGACGCCGCGGTCAAGCAGGTCGGGCTGCAGCAGGCCCGCGACACCCTCGTCGTCGCCGACGCCTCGAAACTCGGCGTCCGCGCCTTCGCCTCGGTGGCCCCGCTGGACGCAGTCGGCCGCCTGGTCACGGACGCCAGCGCCCGCGACCCCCAGCTCACCCCCGCGGCGCAGGACACCCTCGCCGCGCTCGACGACGCCGGCGTGGAGGTCGACCTCGCATGACACAGCCCCTGTTCATCCTGGTCGCCGGCCCCTACCGCGGGGGCACCGGCGACGACCCGGAGAGGATCGCGGCCAACCACCGGGCGATCCAGCGGGCCTGCCTGGAGCTGTTCCGCGCCGGTCACCTCGCCGTCAACGGGGAGGACCTGGCCCTGCCGCTGGCCGGGCTCGCCGGGTCGACGCGGGTCGGCGACGCCGCCTTCGACGAGGTGTTCCACCCGATGGGCCGCCGGCTGGTCGCCCGCGTCGACGCCGTGCTGCGGCTGCCCGGCGCCTCGGCCGGGTCCGACGAGATGGTGGCGCTGGCCCGTGCCCGCGGCGCGGCGGTCTACACCAGCGTCGACGAGGTGCCGGCGGTGGCCCGGTGACCGGCGTGCTCGGCGTCCCCGGCGTCGACGTGCCCGACGCGCGCGGCCGGACCGGGCTGGACCGGGTGGGCCGCGACCTCACCGGCAACCCCGACGTCGTCGTCCGGGACGTCGAGGTGCTCTCCAGCGCCTGGTACGTCAACCGGCGGACGACCTTCGCCCGCCGCGGCCGCGACGGCGCCTGGCGCACCGAGCAGCGGGAGACCCACGACCGCGGCAACGGCGCCACCGTGCTGCTGTACGACGCCGGCCGGCGCACCGTGCTGCTCACCCGGCAGTTCCGCTTCCCCGCCTACGTCAACGGCTCGCCGGACGGGATGCTCGTCGAGGCCGCCGCCGGGCTGCTCGACGAGCAGGACGCCGAGGCCGCGGTCCGGCGCGAGGCCGAGGAGGAGCTCGGCGTCGCCGTCGGGGCGCTCACCCGGCTGCCCGACCTGTTCACGAGCCCGGGCTCGGTGACCGAGCGGCTGGCCTTCTTCGCCGGGCCCTACACCCCGGCCGACCGGGTGTCGGCCGGGGGCGGGCTCGCCGAGGAGGGCGAGGACATCGAGGTGCTCGAGCTGCCCTTCGACGACGCGCTGGACATGGCCGGCGACGGCCGGATCGCCGACGCGAAGACCGTCCTGCTGCTGCAGTGGGCGGCGCTGCGCGGGCCGTTCTCAGCGGGCGCCGCGCTCCCGGGCGAGGGCGACGTAGTGCTCGACCAGTGACGCGTCGTCCACGGCCCCGGTGTTGACCGCCTTCTCCGGCGGCACGCCCTGGAACAGCCGCTTGAGCGGCACCTCCAGCCGCTTGCCGGTCCGGGTGTGCGGCACGCCGGGGACGACGAGGATCTCGTCGGGCACGTGCCGGGGGCTGGCCGAGCTGCGGATGGCGGCCCGGAGGCGGCCGGCGAGCTCGTCGGTGAGCTCGGCGCCGGGCGCCATCTGCACGAACAGCGGCATCCAGTAGCCGCCGTCGCGCTGCTCGACGCCGAGGACGACGCAGTCGGCGACCTCCGGGAAGCTCTCGACGGCGGCGTAGATGTCGGCGGTGCCCATGCGCACGCCGCCGCGGTTGAGGGTGGAGTCCGAGCGGCCGGTGATGAGGCAGGTGCCGCGCTCGGTGACCTCCATCCAGTCGCCGTGCCGCCACACGCCCGGCCACGGCTCGAAGTAGGACTCGCGGTAGCGGGTGCCGTCCGGGTCGTTCCAGAAGTACAGCGGCATCGAGGGCATCGGCTCGGTGATGACCAGCTCCCCGAGCTCCCCGGTGACCGGCTCGCCGTCCTCGCCCCACGCCGCCGCGGCGACGCCGAGCATCGGCCGCTGCAGCTCGCCGGCGGTCACCGGGAGCAGCAGCGTGCTGCCGATGAAGCCGGTGGCGACGTCGGTACCGCCGGAGACCGAGGCGAGGAAGACGTCGCGGCCGACCGCGGCGTAGACCCACTCGAACGCCGAGGCCGGCAGCGGCGAGCCGGTGGAGCCGATCGTCCGCAGCGCCGACAGGTCGTGGGTCTCCCCCGGCCGGATCCCGGCCTTCTCGCAGGCGACGAGGTAGCCGGCGCTGGTGCCCAGGTAGGTGAGGCGGGTCCGGGCGGCGAGGGCGAACTGCGCGTCGACCGAGGGGTACGCCGGGGCGCCGTCGTGGACGACCACGGTGGCGCCGCGCAGCAGCGCCGAGGTGGCGATGTTCCACATGATCCAGGCGGTGGAGGCGTACCAGTAGAAGCGGTCGCCGGGGCCGACGTCGCCGTGCAGGCCCAGCTGCTTGTGCTCCTCGAGGACGACGCCGCCGTGCCCGTGCACGATCCCCTTGGGCAGCCCGGTGGTGCCCGACGAGTAGACGATCCACAGCGGGTGGTCGAACGGCAGCGCCTCGAACTCGGGCTCCTGCCGGCCGGCGACGGCGTCGGCCCAGCCCAGCGCGCCGTCGGGCAGCTCGCCGGGGAACAGCCGGGGGACGGCGATCGTCGTCGTCACGGTCGGCAGGGCGGCCCGGAGCTCGGCGACGACGCCGCGCCGGTCGTAGGGCTTCCCGTTGAAGCGGTACCCGTCGACGGCGACGAGCACGGTCGGCTCGATCTGGGCGAACCGGTCGAGCACGGCGCGGGTGCCGAAGTCCGGCGCGCAGGAGGACCACACCGCCCCGATCGACGCCGCCCCGAGGAACGCGACGACCGCCTCGGGGACGTTGGGCAGGTACCCGGCGACCCGGTCGCCGCGGCGCACGCCCAGCCGGCGCAGGGTCGCGGCGAACGCGCCCACCTGCGCGCGCAGGTCGGCCCAGGAGACCTCGACCGGCTCGGCGTCCTCCGCCACGGCGATCAGGGCGGGGTGCTCCTCGGTGGCGTGCCGCAGCGCCTGCTCGGCGTAGTTGACCGTGGCGTCCGGGAACCACTCGGCGCCGGGCATCTCCCGACGGGTGAGCACCCGGTCGTCGGGGACGCCGGGCAGGACGCCGGACCAGGCGGCCACGTCGGCCCAGAACTGGTCGAGGTGCTCGACCGACCAGCGCCAGATCGCGTCGTAGTCGGTGGGGTCCAGGTCCAGCCCGCGACGGGCGGCCACCTCGCGCGCGAAGGCCGCCAGCCGCGTCGCCTCCCGGACCTCCCGGGTGGGCTGCCAGAGCACCGGTGCGGGAGAGGTGTCAGCGGTCACAGCGGCACCCTGCCACTCCCCCCGCGTCCCCGGCACGGGTGGGTCGACCTCACTGGACGTGACCGTTCCGTCTCGTTTTCACCCCATCAGGGGACGGTCCTCGCGTGGCGACTCCTGTGACGGACCGGTTCCAATGAGTGAGCACTGTGTCGGACGACACCGGGGGGAGGTGCGATGGACGAGCGTTCCCTGCTGCCGTGCCGTCGCACCCGCCTGCGCCGGTGGGGCGGCCGCCTGGCGGTCCTCGCCGGGACCGCCGCCGGGATCTGGCTGGCCGGCGCGTCCGGCGCCTCGGCCGAGGAGTCGCCGCCCGCCGGCCTGCTGGGCGCGGTGACCGCGCCGGTGGGCCAGGTGGTCGAGTCCGTCGCCCAGCCCGTCGTCGCGCCGGTCACGGACGCGGTCACGCCCGTCCTGACGCCGGTCGCCGAGGCGGTCGCCCCGGTCCCCGCGCCGCTGCGGGACGTCGTCGCGCCCGTCGGCCGGGCCCTCGAGCCGGTGACCGACGTCGTCGCGCCGGTGACGCAGGCGCTGTCCCCGGTCACCGGGGCGCTGCGGCCGGTCCTGGCGCCGGTCACCGAGGCGCTGTCCCCGGCGACCGAGGCCCTCGCGCCGGTGACCGGTGCGCTCCCGCCGACCGGCGTGCCCGCCCTCGTGGACGTCCCCGCACCCCCTGCCGCCGACGTGACCGGCACCCCGGCCGGCGCTCCCGGGGCCGTCGCGGGTGCGCCGTTCGTGGCCGCCCCTGCCGCGGGGCCCGGTGCGGACGTCGCGGACCCGCGGGTCCCCGACGCGGCCGAGCGGTCCGCGGACGTCACCGGTCCCGCGCCCGCCGCGGCGCCGACCGCCGTCCCGTCGCCGGACGTGCCGGTCCCGCCGCGCGCGCCCGCCGTCCCCGTCGCGCCGGCCGTGCCGGCGTCCGCGGGCACCGCCTCCGGCGCCGCCGGTGCGGACCAGCCCACCTCCGACCTCGGCGCGACCGTCCCGGTCGCGCCGCGGGCGGCCGCCGTGGCCGCCGCCGCCGAGGCCCGGGACGCCGCCGCCGGCGACCCGGTCGACCCCGCCACCTCCCCCGACTGAGGACGCGCCTCCCGGCCCTGGAGCCGGTCGAGCGCAGTCCCCGCCGTCCCGTCCGGGACGCGGTCCCGTCCTCAGTCAGGAGTCCTCCATGCACCCCTGGGCCACCCGCGCCCTGCGCGTGGCACTGATGACCGGCGGCCTGCTGGCCACCGGCACCGGTGTCGCCGCCGCGTCCGACGACCTCGACGTGACGGTGCCGGTCACCGTCACCGACAACGCGCTCGGTGTCCTCGACACCGGCACCCCGATCGGCGGGCTCGAGCTGCCCGCCGTCTCGCAGGACCTCTCCCTCGACCTGGGCCCGGTCGACGTCTCGGTGCCCGTGACGATCGGCGGCAACGACGCCTCGGTCGCCGGGGGCACCGCCACCCAGGAGCCCGCCGCACCGGCCCCGGGCAGCACCGCCCCGGCCGACGTCGTCGTGCCGGTGACCGTCGTCGGCAACGGGATCGGCGTGCTCGGCGACGCCGCGGCCGGCGGCACCGCCCCGGCCACCCCCGAGGGCGCGGTGACGGTGCCCGTCACCGTCTGCGGCAACGGCGTCGGCCTGCTGGGCGACGCGCTCGGTGGCTGCACCGCCGCCCCGGAGACGGCCCCCGCCCCCGCCGACGGCGGCCCGCTCGGCGACCTGCTCGACGTCGACGTCCCGGTCACCGCGTGCGGCAACGGCGTCGGCGTGCTCGGCGACGCCGCCGGGGACTGCACCCCGGCGATGCCGACCGGGGAGGCCGGCGCCGGGTCCGACGGTTCCCCGCTCGACGTCGACCTGCCGGTCACCGTCTGCGGCAACGGCCTGGGCGCTCTCGGCGACGCCGCCGGCGAGTGCACGCCGGCCGCCTCCGGGGACGGCTCCGGCGACGCCGACGGCGACCTGCTGGACGTCGACCTGCCGGTGACCGTCTGTGGCAACGGCCTCGGGCTGCTGGGCGACTCGGCCGGCGGCTGCTCGTCGGCGACCCTCGGCGACGGCTCGGGTGACGACTCGGGCGACGGCTCGGGCGACGGCTCCGGGACCGGCGACGGCGTCGACGTCGACGTGCCGGTGACCGTCTGCGGCCTGGGCCTCGGCCTGCTCGGTGACGCCCTCGGCGACTGCACGCCGCCGACCGACCCGACGAACCCCACGGACCCGACGAACCCGACCGGCCCCACGGACCCGACCGACCCGACCGACCCGCAGCACCCGGGTACGCCCGAGGACTGCCCGGGCCACGGCTCGGGTCACCACTCCGGTCACGACCGCGGTCACGGCTCGGCGACCGGCTGGACCCCCGGGACCACCCGCCCGGCGTCGGCGGCCGGCTCCTGGGCGGGGGGCTCCTGGTCGACCGGTTCCTGGACGGCGTCCGGCCGCTCCGCGGACACCGGGGAGCTGGCCTACACCGGCACCGAGACGGCGACCGCCCTCGGCGCGGCCCTGCTGGCCCTCGCGCTGGGGACCGGCCTGACCCTCGCCGGCCGGCGCCGTCGCGAGGACGCCGTCTGACCGGCACCGCCTGACCGCTCTCCGCGGGCCCGGCCGGCAGCGTCGCCGGCCGGGTCCGCGGACGGGCGCGTCCGGGAGCACCTCTGCCACGATCCCGTCGTGACCGAGCCGGAGCCGGGGACCGAACGCAACGTGCTGGGCGGTCCCCTGGAGCCCTGCGGCACCGAGCCGGTCACCGGCTTCTACCGCGACGGGGCGTGCCGCACCGGCCCGGACGACCTGGGCAGCCACACGGTGTGCGCCGTCGTCTCCCGCGAGTTCCTCGCCCTGCAGCGCGAGCTCGGCAACGACCTCACGACCCCGCGGCCGGAGTTCGGGTTCCCCGGGCTGCGGCCCGGCGACCGCTGGTGCGTCGTCGCCGCCCGCTGGCTGCAGGCCTACCGCGCCGGCGCCGCGGCCGGGGTGGTCCTCGCGGCCACGAACGCGCGGTCGCTGGAGGTCGTGCCGATGGCCGCGCTGCGGCAGCACGCCGTCGACGTCCCCGACGACATCAGCGACCTGGAATGAGCCCGGCGTCCCGCGCGCTGGTGCCGTC
Organism: Geodermatophilus sp. SYSU D00879; assembly: GCF_054050375.1. Classification (NCBI taxonomy): domain Bacteria; kingdom Bacillati; phylum Actinomycetota; class Actinomycetes; order Geodermatophilales; family Geodermatophilaceae; genus Geodermatophilus; species Geodermatophilus sp. SYSU D00879. The sequence goes on along the minus strand of NZ_JBJGZF010000023.1, from coordinate 39,648 downwards.
GACCCGTCCGGCCCGCGAGGAGCTCCCGTGACCGACCTGCTCGACCTGCCCGTCTCGACCCTCCAGGGCGAGGACACCACGCTCGGCGCGCTCACCGGCCGCCGTCCGGCCCTCGTGGTCAACGTGGCCAGCCGCTGCGGCCTGACCCCGCAGTACAGCGAGCTCGAGGAGCTGCAGCGGGAGTACGGCCCGCGCGGGTTCACCGTCGTCGGCGTGCCGTGCAACCAGTTCGCCGGGCAGGAGCCCGGCACCGCCGAGGAGATCGGGTCCTTCTGCTCGGCCACCTACGGCGTCACCTTCCCGATGACGGGGAAGGTCGACGTCAACGGCGAGGGCGCGCACCCGGTCTACCAGCGGCTCACCGAGGCCCCCGACGCCGCCGGCGAGGCCGGTCCGGTCCAGTGGAACTTCGAGAAGTTCCTGGTCGACGGCGACGGCGCGGTCGTCGCGCGGTTCCGCCCGATGACCGAGCCGGGCGCGCCGGAGGTCCGGACGGCGATCGAGGCGCTGCTCGCCGGCTGACCCGCGCTCCCTCCTGGGGTGTTCCTCGTCCGCCCGGGGTGCTGCAGGACCCCGGGAGCACGAACAGCCCCCCAGGAGCGGCTCCCGCGCGGGCGGGGCAGCATCGGGCCATGGCCGACCTGCACTTCTACTTCGACCCGGTGTGCCCGTTCGCCTGGCTGACCAGCCGGTGGGTGCGCACCGTCGCGGCCCGGCGGGAGTACGACGTCGACTGGCGGTTCATCTCGCTGCGCCTGCTCAACGCGCACGTCGACTACGACGCCCACTTCCCGCCCGAGTACGAGGCCGGCCACACCGCGGGGCTGCGGCTGCTGCGCGTGGCCGCCCGCACCCGCGAGGAGCACGGCCGGGCGGCGGTGGGCACGCTCTACGAGACCCTCGGCCGGCGGGTCTTCGAGACCGAGCCCGACCGGCCCGGCACCGCCGGCGAGCGCGGCACGCGGGCCTACCTCGAGCCGGTGCTGGAGCGCGCCGGGCTGCCGGCGGGCCTCGCCGACGCCCTGGACGACGACGGCTGGGACACCACGATCCGGGCCGAGACCGACGAGGCGCTGGCGCTCACCGGCAAGGACGTCGGGACGCCGATCCTGCACTTCGAGCCGCCCGAGGGCGTCGCCTTCTTCGGCCCGGTCATCAGCCGGCTGCCCACCGACGACGACGCGGTCGAGCTGTGGGACGCCGTCGTCCGGCTGGCCCGCTTCCCCGGGTTCGCGGAGCTCAAGCGCAGCCTGCGCGAGCGGCCTCAGCTGGCGTCGTTCGGCGTTGCGCCCGGCGAGACCGGGGTACAGGAGGACTGGCACGGCGGGAGCCGCCGCCCGAAGCGGTGAGCGTGACCTGCACCGGAGCGGGTACTAAGGTGAGCCTTGCCTGATCTCGACCCGTCCGGAGCTGCCCGGTGTCCGTCCCCAGTGTCACCCGCGCTCCCGCGGCGACCCGGGCGACCCTGCCGCGCCCGGCGGGGACCGCCCGGACGCGGCACCGCGTGCTCGGCCTGGCCGGGCTCCTCGTCCTCGTGGTCGCCGCCTGCGCGGCCAGCATCGCGATCGGCACCCGCCCGCTCGGGCTGGGCACCGTGTGGGAGGCCCTCACCGACCGCTCGCTGCGGACCGAGGAGGCGGTCATCGTCTGGGACCTGCGGGTCCCGCGCACGGCGCTCGGCCTGATGGTCGGGGCGTCGCTCGGTGTCGCCGGCGCCCTGATGCAGGGGCACACCCGCAACCCGCTCGGCGACCCCGGCCTGCTCGGCGTCACCGCCGGCGCCTCCTTCGCCGTGGTCCTGGCCATCGCGCTGCTGGGGGTCAGCACGCCGTCGGGGTACGTGTGGTTCGCCTTCGCGGGGGCGCTGGCGGGGACGGTCGCCGTCTACGTCCTGGGGGCGGCCGGCCGCGGCGGGGCCACCCCGGTCACCCTCGCCCTGGCCGGCTCCACGCTGTCCGCGCTGCTCTACGCCCTGGTGCGCGCCGTGCTGGTGAGCGACTCCGACTCGCTGGACGCCTTCCGCTTCTGGGTGGTCGGCGCGCTGGCCGGCCGCGGCGCCGACATCGCCTGGCAGGTGCTGCCGTTCATCGTCGCCGGCCTGGTGCTCGCCCTGCTCAACGCGCCCGCCCTGGATCTGCTCGGCATGGGCGAGGACGTGGCTCGCGGCCTCGGCCAGCGGGTGTGGCCGGCCCGCGCCGTCGGCCTGGTGGCCATCACGCTGCTCGCTGGCGCCGCGACGGCGGCCTGCGGGCCGATCGCGTTCGTCGGGCTGGTGGTCCCGCACGCCGTCCGGGTGTTCACCGGGCCGGCGCACCGGTGGCTGGTCCCCTGCTCGGCGCTGGCCGGGGCGTTCCTGCTGCTGACCGCCGACGTCGTCGGGCGGGTGATCGCGCGGCCCGGCGAGGTGCAGGTCGGCATCGTGCTCGCCCTGCTGGGCGGGCCGTTCTTCATCGCGCTGGTGCGCCGGCGCCGGGGCGCGACGCTGTGAGGGCCGCCGCGTGACCGCCACCGTCGACACCATCCGCGAGACGACCCCGCCCGACCCGGGCGGGCGCGCGGGCGGCCGCGCGGTCGTCCTGCGGTACGGGCCGGTGTCGGTGCGGTTCCGCTGGCGGTCGGTCGTCGTGCCGCTGGTGGCGCTGGCCGTCGTCGTGCTGCTCGGGGCGGTCGCGCTGGGCCGGGGTGACTACCCGATCGCGGTCACCGACGTGCTGCGCACGCTGGTCGGGGCGGGCGAGCAGGGCCAGCGGTTCGTCGTGCTGGAGCTGCGCGCGCCGCGGGTCGCCGTCGGCGCGCTGGTCGGGCTGGCCCTGGGCGTGGCCGGCGCCCTGTTCCAGACCTTCGCGCGCAACCCGCTGGCCTCCCCGGACATCCTCGGGATCACCTCGGGCGCCTCGGTGGGCGCCGTCGTCGCGATCGTCGCCACCGGCACCTCGTCGGTCGGCGCGGTCCTCGGCGGCGTCGGCGTCCCGCTCGCGGCCCTCGCCGGGGCGCTGGGAGCCGGGCTGCTGCTGTTCCTGCTGGCGTACCGGTCCGGCGTCGACGGCTACCGGCTGGTCCTCGTCGGCGTCGCGGTGTCCTCGATCTCGCTGGCGGTGGTCGACTGGCTGCTCACCCGGGCGGCCATCTACGACGCCGCGGCCGCCTACGTGTGGATCGTCGGCTCGCTCAACGCCCGCACCTGGGACCAGGCCGTGCCGCTGGCCCTCGCCCTCGCGGTCCTGCTGCCGCCGGCCCTCGCGGCGGGGCGGGTGCTCGGCGTGCTGCAGTTCGGCGACGACACCGCGCGCGGGCTGGGCGTGCGGCTGCCCGCGGCGCAGGCAGCCGTCGTGCTCATCGCCGTCGTGCTGGTCGCCGCGTCGGTCTCGGCCGCCGGGCCGATCACGTTCGTCGCGCTGGTCGTCCCGCAGATCGCCGTGCGGCTGACCGGCGGCTCGCGCCCGCCGGTGCTGGCGTCGGGCCTGCTCGGCGCGGCGCTGGTGGTGCTGGCCGACCTGCTCACGCGCACCGTCCTGCCCGAGGCCCTGCCGGTGGGCATCCTCACCGCCGTCGTCGGCGCCCCGTACCTGCTCTGGCTGCTCGTCCGCGGGAGGCGGACCACCGCATGACGACTCCCACCACCGACGCGCCCCCGCTGTCCGTGCCCGCGGGCGAGGGGCGGGTGCGCCTGGCGGCCGAGGGGCTGCGCCTGGCCTACGACGACCGCGTCGTCGTCGACGGGCTGGACCTCACGCTCACCGACGGCTCGTTCACCGCGATCGTCGGCCCCAACGGCTGCGGCAAGTCCACCCTGCTGCGGGCGCTGGGCCGGCTGCTGCGCCCGGCGGCGGGGCAGGTGCTGCTCGACGGGCGGGCGATCGCGAAGACGCCGACCCGCGAGGTCGCGCGGGTGCTCGGGCTGCTGCCGCAGACGCCGGTCGCGCCGTCCGGGCTCACCGTCGCCGACCTCGTGGCCCGCGGCCGCCACCCGCACCAGAGCTGGCTGCGGCAGTGGTCGACGGCGGACGAGGCGGTCGTCGCCGAGGCGCTCACCTGGACCGACATGAGCGACCTCGCCGACCGCCCGGTGGACGAGCTCTCCGGCGGCCAGCGGCAGCGGGCGTGGATCTCCATGGCGCTGGCGCAGGGCACCGACCTGATCCTGCTCGACGAGCCGACGACGTACCTGGACCTGTCGCACCAGATCGACGTCCTGGAGCTCGTGTCGCGGCTGCACGCCGAGCGGGGGCGCACGGTCGTCGTCGTGCTGCACGACCTCAACCTCGCCGCCCGCTACGCGCAGCGGCTCGTGGCCATGCGCGACGGCGTCCTGGTCGCCTCCGGCACGCCGCACGAGGTGCTCACCGAGCAGCTGCTCGCCGACGTCTTCGACCTCGAGGCCCGCGTGGTGCCCGACCCGGTGGCCGGCACCCCGATGGTCGTCCCGGTCCGCCGACTCCCCAGGTGAGGTGAGCGGGGTCCTTCCTCAGTTCTCGGCGCGGCCCTCGCGCCAGTAGCCCATGAAGGCGACCGAGCGCCGGTCGACGCCGAGGTCGCCGACCAGGCGGCGGCGCAGCTGCTTGACCATCCCGGCCTCGCCGGCCAGCCAGGCGTAGCAGCCGGTCCCGGCCGACGGGTCCTCGGGGACCTCCCACAGCAGGCCGGTGTCGAGGTCGACGTCCTCGGGGGCGGGCGCCGGCGCGGCGCAGACGCCGAGGTCGACCAGCGCGGCGTGCACCGCGGGCACCAGCAGCTCGCCGCGGGGACGGTCGGCGCGGGCCAGCCAGCGCACCTGCACGCCCTCGGGCAGCCGCAGGTCCTGCAGGTCCCCGGCCCCGGGCACCTCGAGGACGGCGACGGCGCGCCGGCCGGGCGGCAGCGCCTCGAGGATCGCGCTGACGGCGGGCACCGCGGTCTCGTCGCCGGCGAGCAGCAGGCAGGAGGCCGTGGCGGGCGGCGCCCACTCGACGCCCCAGGCGCGGCCGCGGCCGGGCCGGTCGGGGCCCATGAGCACCATCGGGTCGCCCGGGCGGGCCTGCGCGGCCCAGGTGGCGGCCGGGCCCGCGTGCCCGTCGGCGACGCCGTGCAGGACGACGTCGAGGTCGACCTCGGCCCGCTCGGGACGGGCCGCGCGCACGGTGTACGTGCGCAGGACCGGGCGCCGCTCCTCGGCGAGCGCGCAGTAGGCGGGGTACCACTCGGCGCCGGCGGCCTGCAGCTCGGCCAGCGCTGTCGGGTCGGGGGCGAGGACGAGCTTGACCCGCTGGTCGTCCCCGGCGACGCCGAAGTCCTCGAGCTGCGGGCCGGTGAGCGTGATCCGCACCGTCGACGGGCCGAGCGGGCGCACACGGGCGACGACGGTCTCGAAGAACAGCCATCGCGGCAGCTCGGCCACCGCCGCTGCCGGGGCCTCGATCGTCGTCGTCACGCGGGTCTCCGCTCCGCTCGGGGACGGCCCTGGCGGACCGGAACTGAGGCAAGGCTAACCTCCCTTCGCCCGCAGGGGGAAGCCCCTGCTCGAACCGGAGGAGGACCCCGGTGTCCCGACCCCCGCGCCTGCTCGGCGCCTCCCTCGCGCTGGCGGCCCTGCTCGCCGCGAGCGCCTGCGCCGGACCCGGCACCGACGATGGAGCGGAGGCCGCGGCCGTGGGCTGGTCGTTCACCGACGACGTGGGCACCACCGTGGAGCTCGACGCCGCGCCGGAGCGGGTGGCCGGCCTCAACGACGTCGCGTCGTCGCTGTGGAACCACGGCATCGAGCCGGTGGCGACCTTCGGCCAGACCTCGGCCGCCGACGACGTGCAGTTCGAGGGCCGCGACCTCTCCGGCGTCGAGATCGTGGGCGAGAGCTACGGGCAGATCGACCTCGAGGCGCTGGCCGCCGCCGACCCCGACCTGATCGTCACCACCGTCTACCCGGTGGACTCGGAGGGGACGCTGGACGACACCCAACCCCTCTACGGCTTCGAGTCGCTGGAGCAGCAGGAGCAGGTCGCGCGGATCGCGCCGATCGTGGCGATCGCCTGGCGCGGCTCAGCCGCCGAGGTCATCGAGCGCACCGCCGAGCTCGCGGAGGCCCTCGGCGCGGACATGGACGGCGCGGAGGTCAGCGCAGCCCGGCAGGACTACGAGGAGGCCTCCGCGGCGCTGACCGAGGCCGCCTCCTCCGGGGTCACCGTGCTGCCGGTGGCCGCCTACCCGGACGAGGGGTTCTACATGGCCAAGGCCCCCGACGACCCGTCGCTGCGCCTCTACTCCGACCTCGGCGTGCAGTTCGTCGACCCGGGCGGCGACGGCTACTTCTGGCAGACCGCGAGCTGGGAGCAGGTGCCGCAGTACCGCAGCGACGTGATCCTCTACTCGCTGCGCGGCGCCATGACCCCCGAGGAGATGGCCGGCCAGCCGACCTACGGCCTGCTGCCCGCCGCGCAGGCGCAGCAGGTGCACCCGTGGGAGTACGTCGGCATGGACCACGCCGCCCAGGCCCGCTACATGGAGCGTCTGGCCGGCTGGCTCGCCGACGCGCAGAAGGTCAGCTAGGGCACGAGCGGCGCCGGCGTCTCGGGGACGGGCGCCGGCGCCGGGGCCGGCCGCGCGGCGGTGCGGGCGGTCTGGGCGAGCGCGATGCCGCCGAGCACCACCAGCCCGCCGGCCACCTGCCAGCCGGTGAGCACCTGCTCGAGCCACAACCAGGCGACGACCGAGGCGAACACCGGCTCGACGGTGGCGACCAGCCCTGCGGTCGTCGGCGGCAGGTGGCGCAGCGCGGCGATCGACAGCCAGAACGGCGTGATCGCCCCGAGGACGACGATCCAGGCCACCAGCACCCACAGCGGCAGCTGCGCCGAGCCGAGCGAGACCGGCACCCGCTCCCCGAGCACGCCGGCGTCGAACGACGCGGTGAACGGGGCGACGACCGCCCAGAACAGCGCGGCGGCCACGAACGTCCAGGTGGTGAGCGCGACCGGGTCGCGGGTGGCCGTCCCGCGCTCGCCCATGAGGTAGTAGGTCGCCAGGCAGACGGCGGCGGCCAGGCCCGCGGCGACGCCGAGCGGGTTCAGCGAGCCGCCGCCCTCCCACACCTGCGCGACGAGGACCAGCCCGGACAGCGACAGCGCCAGCGCCACCCAGATCCGGGGGCGCACGGGCTCCCGGCGCACCAGCCGGACCCACAGCGCGATCCCGACCGGCGCGGTCATCTCGAACACCAGCGCGATGCCGACGGGCAGCCGGCCGATGGCCACGTAGTAGAGGAACTGGGTCAGCGCGACGCCGACCACGCCGAACACCGCGAGGAAGGGCACCTCGCGCCAGGTGAGCCGCAGGCGCCGCGGGGAGACGAGCGCCAGCGCCGCCAGCAGGCCGACCGCCGCCCCGCCGCAGCGCATCGCCGTCAGCCAGGTGGGCGGGACGCCGGCCTGCAGCGCGAGCGTGGAGACGGTGCCGTTGACGGCGAACAACCCCGCCGCCGCCACGGTGGTCAGGTAGCCGACGGCTGGGCGGCGGGTGTGCGGCACCCGTCCGAGCGTAGCGGGCGTAGCGCCGAACGCCACCTACCGACGGCGTGCCGCGGGAAAGCGGCCGCGGTCACGCCCACGGCACGGGTGACCCACAGGGAGGGCGGGCACCCTCGACGGTGTGACCGAACCCCGCCCCCCGTGGTCCCGACGGCGCCGCCGCCTGCTCCTCTGGCTGGGCGCGGGGGCCGTCGTCGGCGGGGTCGGGGCGCTCGTGCTGCCCGCGGAGTTCGGCGTCACCGCGGCCTACCTCGGGGCGCTGTGCGCGTTCCTGCTGGTCGCGGCGGCGGTCGTCTTCGTGGCCTTCCCCGGGCCGGACACCGCCGGCGCACTGCTGCGGTCCACGCCGGTGGCCGGCGCGGTGCTCGTCGTGGGGGTCCTCGTCGCGCTGTCGGCGGACGGGCAGCCGCTGTGGTGGCTGACCGCCGGGGTGGGCGCCGTGTGGCTGGTCTCCGCGCTGTGGCTGGCCCGCTCGGGCTGACCCGCGGGACGGCCCCGACCCGGGCCGGGCGAGACTGCGGGACGTGCACCTGCCCTCCGCCTGCTACCTCCCGGACGGCGACGGCTACGTCGCGACCGCGCTGACCATCGGGCCGTGGGACCCGGGCCTCCAGCACGCCGGGCCGCCGGCGGCGCTGCTCGCCCGCGAGGTCGAGCGGGCCGGCGGCATCCCCGGCGGGCAGACGGTGCGGCTGGCCTACGACGTCCTCGGGCCGGTGCCGGTAGGGCCGGTGCAGGTGGCGGCGCGGGTGCTGCGCCCGGGCCGGCGGATCGAGCTGGTGGAGGCCACGCTGACCGCGGGCGGGCGCACGGCGATGCGGCTGACCGCCTGGCGGATGCGCACCCGCGAGGCCGCCGACACCGCCACGCCCCCGCAGCCGGCCGCCGTCGGCCCGGAGGACGCCCGCCCGGCGGTGTTCGACGTGTTCCGCGAGGAGGTCGCCTACCACCGCGCGCTGGACTGGCGGGAGGCGTCGGGCTCGCTCACCGGCACGGGGCCGGCCGCGGCCTGGACCCGGCCGCTGTGCGCGCTGGTCGAGGGCGAGCCGATGACGCCGCTGGAGCACCTGCTGGTCATGACCGACGCGGCCAGCGGCATCTCCGCCGAGCTCGCGTGGGACCGGGCGACCTTCGCCAACGTCGACCTCGTCGTCGCGCTGTTCCGGCAGCCGGCGGGCGAGTGGCTGGGCATGGACGCGACGACGACGATCGGGCCCGGCGGCGTCGGGCAGTGCTCGGCCGAGCTGCACGACACCACGGGGCGGATCGGCCGCTCGGTCGCCTCGCTGTTCGTCGAGCCCCGCTGACGGCGGCAGAGATGGCCATTTCTGCCGCCTGAGACCAGGGTGGACGCCGGGACGAGGCGATCGGAGGACCGAACACCGCATGGCACCGTTCACCGACCTGCTCGACTGGCTGGCCGGCCGCGGCCTGGAGATCGTGCTGATCGTCCTGGGCTCGGTCCTGGTGGCCCGGTTCGTCAGCTGGGTGGGCGACCGGATCACCAGCCGCATCGACGCCCGCTCCACCGGCGGTGACGTGCTCGTCCGCTCCGAGGCGGCCAAGCACCGGCACTCGCTCACCCAGGTCGTCACCTGGACGCTCATCGTGATGGTCTACGCGGTGGCGGCGTTCTACGTGCTCGACCGCCTCGGCGTCCCGGTCACCGGCCTGGTCGCCCCGGCCACCGTGCTCGGCGTCGGGCTGGGCTTCGGCGCGCAGCGGATCGTCGGCGACGTCCTGGCCGGGTTCTTCCTCATCACCGAGCGGCAGTACGGCTTCGGCGACGTCGTCTCGATCCAGGTCGTCGGCGGCGGCGACCCGGCCGACGGCACGGTCGAGGACGTCACGCTGCGGATCACCCGGCTGCGCTCGGCCGACGGCGAGGTGGTCACCATCCCGAACGGGCAGATCGTCAAGGTGGTCAACCTGTCCCGCGACTGGGCGCGCGCGGTGGTCGACGTCCCGGTGCCGACGACGGCCGACGTCACGCGGGTCAACGAGATCCTCCGCGAGGTGGGCCGGCAGGCCTTCGCCGACGACCACCTGCGCCGCCTGCTGCTCGACGAGCCGAGCGTGATGGGCGTCGAGAGCATCGACCTCGAGCAGGTCAACGTGCGGGTGGTCGCCCGCACGCTGCCCGGCCGCCAGTTCGAGGTGAGCCGCGACCTGCGCGCCCGGATCGTGCTGGCCTTCGGCCACGCCGGCCTCAACGTCACCCCCGAGCCGGCGCCCACCCCGGCTCCCGCACCGGCCCGGGCGCAGCAGTGACCGTCCCCGGCGCCCCGCGTCCCGAGGAGACCGGCGGCGGGGACCCCGCCGGCCGCGGACGCTTCGGCCTGTCGAACGTCCTCCGCCGCTCGCCCGGGCACATCGGCCGGGCGCGCACCTCCACGCTGGTGCTGGTCGTGCTCTTCGTGGGCCTGGGCGTGCTCTACCTGTACGTGAAGCCGCCGGACCCGGCGACCGTCCCGGCCGGCGGCACGACGGAGGTCACCACCCCGGCGCCCGCGCCGGAGACCACGGCACCCCCGACGACTCCCGAGCCGGGGCCGACGACGACCGAGCCGGAGCCCGAGCCGACGACGGAGCCCGAGGAGACGGCGCCGCCGTCCGCTCCCACCACCACCGCGCCGGCTCCCCCGACCCTGCCGACGACGACCACCCCGCGGACGCCGGAGCCCGCGACGGAGACGCCGACGACGCAGCAGCCCCCGTCCCCCGCCGAGGAACCCCCGCCGACGACGGGCAGCACCCCGACCACCTGACGCGGCGCGTGGACAGCACATGTGAACGGCCGTTAACGTCGTGGGCGCAGATCCCACACAGGAGGCACAACATGGCGGTGGCCGCGCCGGAGTCGTCGCGCGCCCGGCACGAGGACCTGGTCGCCGAGCTGCGCGAGCGGCTCGCCCGGCGGGCGCTCGGGGGCTCCGAGGCCGCCCGCGCCCGGCACGTCGAGCGCGGCAAGCTGCTCCCCCGCGACCGCGTCGCGCACCTGCTCGACCCCGGCAGCCCGTTCCTGGAGCTCTCGCCGCTGGCCGCCGAGGACATGTACGACGGCGACTCCCCCGGCGCCGGGATCATCACCGGCATCGGCCGCATCGCGGGCCGCCCGTGCGTCGTCGTCGCCAACGACGCCACCGTCAAGGGCGGCACCTACTACCCGGTGACGGTGAAGAAGCACCTGCGCGCGCAGGAGGTGGCGCTGCAGAACCGGCTGCCGTGCGTCTACCTCGTCGACTCCGGCGGGGCGTTCCTGCCGATGCAGGACGAGGTCTTCCCCGACCGCGAGCACTTCGGCCGGATCTTCTTCAACCAGGCCACGATGAGCGCCCGTGGCATCCCGCAGGTGGCCGCCGTCCTCGGCTCCTGCACCGCCGGCGGCGCGTACGTGCCGGCGATGGCCGACGAGTCGGTGATCGTCCGCGAGCAGGGCACGATCTTCCTGGGCGGGCCGCCGCTGGTGAAGGCCGCCACCGGCGAGGTGGTCAGCGCCGAGGACCTGGGCGGCGGCGACCTGCACAGCCGCGTCTCCGGCGTCACCGACCACCTGGCCGACGACGACGAGCACGCGCTGGAGATCGTCCGCGGCATCGTCTCCACGCTGGCCCCGCCCGCGCCGCCGGCCTGGGAGGTGGCCCCGCCGCGGGACGCCGTCCGCCCGCAGACCGACCTCTACGACCTGGTGCCGGTCGACCCCCGCACGCCCTACGACGTCCGCGACGTCATCACCACGCTGGTCGACGGCGGCGAGCACCAGGAGTTCAAGGCGCTCTACGGGCCCACCCTGGTGACCACCTTCGCCCGGCTGCACGGGCACCCGGTGGGCATCGTCGCCAACAACGGCGTGCTGTTCGGGGAGTCCGCGCTCAAGGGCGCGCACTTCGTCCAGCTGTGCGACCAGCGGCGCATCCCGCTGCTGTTCCTGCAGAACATCACCGGGTTCATGGTCGGCCGCGACTACGAGGCCGGCGGCATCGCCAAGCACGGCGCCAAGATGGTCACCGCCGTCGCCTGCGCCCGGGTGCCCAAGCTGACCGTCGTCATCGGCGGGTCCTACGGCGCCGGCAACTACTCGATGTGCGGCCGGGCCTACTCGCCCCGCTTCCTGTGGATGTGGCCCAACGCCCGCATCTCGGTGATGGGCGGCGAGCAGGCCGCCTCGGTGCTGGCCACCGTCCGCCGGGACGGGCTGGCCGCGCGCGGCACCGACTGGCCCGCCGAGGAGGAAGAGGCGTTCAAGGCGCCGATCCGCGGCCAGTACGAGGCCCAGGGCAACCCCTACTACTCGACGGCGCGGCTGTGGGACGACGGCGTCCTCGACCCCGCCGACACCCGCACCGTCCTCGGCCTGGCGCTGTCCGCGTGCGCGCAGGCCCCCCTCGACGACGTCGCCTACGGCGTCTTCCGGATGTGAGCAGCAGCGTGTTCGACACCGTCCTCGTCGCCAACCGGGGCGAGATCGCCGTCCGCGTCGTCCGGACCCTGCGCCGGCTGGGCATCCGCTCGGTCGCCGTCTACAGCGATGCTGACGCCGGCGCCCCGCACGTCCGCGCCGCCGACGTCGCCCACCGCCTGGGGCCGGCCCCGGCCGCGGAGAGCTACCTGTCGGTGGAGCGGGTCGTCGAGGCCTGCCTCGCCACCGGCGCGCAGGCCGTGCACCCCGGCTACGGCTTCCTCTCGGAGAACCCGGCCCTGGCCGCCGCGCTGGACGACGCCGGCGTCGTGTTCGTCGGCCCGCCGGCCGAGGCGATCCGGGTGATGGGCGACAAGATCACCGCCAAGAAGACGGTGGTCGCCTCGGGCGTGCCGGTCGTCCCCGGCATCGCCGAGCCCGGCCTCACCGACGACGACCTGGTGGCCGCCGCCCCCGGCATCGGGTTCCCCGTGCTGGTCAAGCCCTCGGCGGGCGGTGGCGGCAAGGGCATGCGGGTGGTCGAGGACGCCGCCGGCCTGCCCGCGGCCCTGGCGTCGGCCCGCCGCGAGGCCCGCGCGGCGTTCGGCGACGACACGCTGTTCCTCGAGCGGTTCGTGCAGCGGCCGCGGCACGTCGAGGTGCAGGTGCTCGCCGACGCGCACGGCGCGGTCGTCCACCTCGGCGAGCGCGAGTGCAGCCTGCAGCGGCGGCACCAGAAGGTGGTCGAGGAGGCGCCGTCGCCGCTGCTGGACGCCGCCACCCGCGAGCGGATCGGCGCGGCGGCCTGCGCCACCGCGCGCAGCGTCGGCTACACCGGCGCGGGCACCGTGGAGTTCATCGTCTCGGCCGACCGGCCCGACGAGTTCTTCTTCATGGAGATGAACACCCGGCTGCAGGTCGAGCACCCGGTCACCGAGCTGGTCACCGGCCTGGACCTGGTCGAGCAGCAGCTGCGGATGGCGGCCGGGGAGCCGCTCTCCTTCGCCCAGGACGACGTCGCGCTGACCGGCTGGGCGGTCGAGGCGCGGGTGTACGCCGAGGACCCGGCCCGCGGCTTCCTGCCCACCGGCGGGCGGGTGCTGGCGCTGGCGGAGCCCGCCGGCGCCCGCGTGGACTCGGGCATCGCCGCCGGCACCGTGGTCGGCTCGGACTACGACCCGATGCTCGCCAAGGTGGTCGCCGCGGGTCCCGACCGCGCCACCGCGCTGGCCGCGCTGGACCGGGCGCTCGCGGAGACCGCGGTGCTCGGCGTGACCACCAACGTCGGGTTCGTGCGGTCGCTGCTCGCCGAGCCCGCCGTCCGCGCCGGGGACCTGGACACCGCGCTGCTCGACCGGTTCGCCGCCGCATGGGAGCCGCCCGCCGTCCCCGACGACGCCGTCCTCGCCGCCGCCGCGCACGTGTGGCTGGCCGCCTGGGCCGCCGCCGACCCGGCCGACCCGTGGAGCGCGCCCACCGGTTTCCGCGCGGGCGCGCCCTCGGCGCCGTTCGTCGTCCGGCTGGAGGCCGGCGGGCGGCAGCGGGCGGTGACGCTCACCGGCACGCCCGCCGCCGCGCGCGCCGGCCTCGACGGCGCCGACGCCGGCCCGCTGAGCTGCGCGCCCGAGGACGGCGGCCTGGCGCTGGTCCGCGACGGCGTGCGGTCGCACTGCCGGGTGGCCGCGGACGGCGACGCGCTGTTCGTGCACGCCGGCGGCGCCGACTGGGCGCTGCGCCGGGCCCGGCGGCTGGTGCTGCGCCCGGACGCCGCCGCGCACGCCCCCGAGCTCACCAGCCCGATGCCCGGCACGGTGATCGCCACCCCGGCGTCCCACGGTCAGGAGGTCGGCGCGGGCGACCCGGTGGTCGTCGTCGAGGCGATGAAGATGGAGCACACGCTGCGCGCCCCGGCCGACGGCGTCGTCGACCTGCTCGTCGCCCCCGGCGACCGCGTCGCGCTCGACCAGGTGCTGGCCCGGTTGACCCCCGCCTGAGCCGCGGGGCGCAGGATGCCCGGCATGGTGCTGGGGCTGCGTCGACCGGTCGTGCAGGCGCCGATGGCCGGCGGGCCGTCGACGGTGGAGCTGGCCGCGGCGGTGTCCGAGGCCGGCGGTCTGGGCTTCCTCGCCGCCGGCTACCGGACGCCGGAGGCGGTGCGCGAGGAGGTCCGCGCCGTCCGGGCGCGGACCCGGGAGCGGTTCGGCGTCAACGTCTTCGTCCCCGGGCCGCCCGCCGACGAGGGCGCCCTGCGCCGCTACGCCGAGCGGCTCCGGCCCGAGGCGCGGCGGTGGGGCGTGGACCTCGGCGAGCCGCGCGCCGACGACGACGCGTGGGAGGCCAAGGTCACGGTCCTCGCCGAGGAGCGGGTGCCGGTGGTCTCGTTCACCTTCGGCCTGCCCCGGCCGGACATGGTCACCGCACTGCACGACGCCGGCGCCACCGTGCTGGTCACCGTCACCTCGCCGGAGGACGCCGTGGCCGCCCGCGACGCCGGCGCGGACGCGCTCGTGGTGCAGGGCGTCGAGGCCGGCGGCCACCGCGGCGGCCTCCGCGACGAGGACGGGGCCGGCGAGTACGGGCTGCTGCCGCTGCTGCGGCTGGTCGCCCGGGCGGTGGACCTGCCGATGGTCGCCGCCGGCGGGATCGTCGACGGCCCCGCGGTGGCCGCGGTGCTCGTCGCCGGGGCGGAGGCCGCGCAGCTGGGCACGGCGTTCCTGCTGTGCCCCGAGGCGGGGACCGGCGCCGCGCACCGGGCGGCGCTGGGCGGCGGCCGGCCGACGGCGCTCACCCGCGCGTTCAGCGGCCGGCGCGCCCGGGGGCTGGTCAACCGCTTCCTCGCCGAGCACACCGCCGCGGCCCCGGCCGCCTACCCGCAGGTCCACCACCTGACGACGCCGCTGCGCGCGGCCGCGCGGCAGGCCGGCGACCCGGAGGCGGTCAGCATGTGGGCCGGGCAGGCGTACGCGCTGGCCGAGGCGCTGCCCGCCGGCCAGCTCGTCGCCCGCCTCGCCGACGACGCCGCGGCCGCCCTCGCCTCCCCCCGCCCCGGCGCCTCCTGACCGGGCGCTAGGGTTCCGCGCAGGCTCACGAGAGGCAGCGACAAGTACCTGGCTGGCTGCCCGGCAACCTCTCCTCCGTCCGAGGTGCTCCCAGGGGAAGAGCCGGCCGCGCGGCGCCCGCCGCGCGGCAAGACGGAGCCCTCCGTGCGCCGCGGGGTCTCCGCGAGCGAGAGGAGACGGCGCCGTGCCCGACCAGCAGAGCTGGAGCTTCGAGACCCGGCAGATCCACGCCGGGACCAGCCCCGACCCCACCACCGGGGCCCGCGCCCTGCCGATCTACGCCACGACCAGCTACCAGTTCCGCGACGCCCAGCACGCCGCCGACCTGTTCGCGCTGGCCGAGATGGGCAACATCTACACGCGGATCATGAACCCGACGCAGGACGCGCTCGAGCAGCGCGTGGCCTCCCTCGAGGGCGGCGTCGCCGCGCTCGCGGTGGCCAGCGGCCAGGCCGCCGAGACCCTGGCGATCCTCAACGTCGCCGAGGCCGGCAGCCACGTCGTCGCCTCGGCGTCGCTGTACGGCGGCACGTACAACCTGCTGCACCACTCGCTGCCCAAGCTCGGCGTCGAGGTGTCCTTCGTCGAGGACCCCGACGACCCGGAGAACTGGCAGTCGCTGGTCCGCGAGAACACCAAGGCGTTCTACGGGGAGTCGATCGGCAACCCGAAGGGCGACGTCCTCGACATCTCCGCGGTGTCGGAGGTGGCGCACCGCAACGGCGTGCCGCTGATCGTCGACAACACCATCGCCACGCCGTTCCTCGTGCGCCCGCTCGAGCACGGCGCCGACGTCGTCGTCCACTCGGCCACCAAGTACCTGGGCGGCCACGGCACGGCGATCGCCGGGGTCATCGTCGACGGCGGCAACTTCGACTGGACGCGGGGCCGGTTCCCGGGCTTCACCACGCCGGACCCGACCTACCACGGCGTCGTCTACGCCGACCTCGGCGCGCCGGCCTACGCGCTCAAGGCCCGGGTGCAGCTGCTGCGCGACCTCGGCCCGGCGATCAGCCCGTTCAACGCCTGGCTGGTCGTGCAGGGCATCGAGACGCTGTCGCTGCGCATGGAGCGGCACGTGGCCAACGCCCAGCGGGTGGCCGAGTTCCTCGAGGCGCACGACGAGGTGGAGTCGGTGCACTACGCCGGCCTGCCGTCCTCGCCGTGGCACGCCGCCCAGCAGCGCTACGCCCCGCGCGGCGCCGGCGCGGTGCTGGCGTTCGAGATCCGCGGCGGCGTCGAGGCGGGCAAGCGCTTCGTCGAGGCGCTGGAGCTGCACAGCCACGTGGCCAACATCGGCGACGTCCGCAGCCTGGTCATCCACCCGGCGTCGACGACGCACTCGCAGCTGACGCCGGAGGAGCAGCGGACCACCGGCGTCACCCCCGGCCTGGTGCGCCTGGCCGCCGGCCTGGAGGGGATCGAGGACATCCTCGCCGACCTCGAGGCCGGGTTCCGCGCCGCGAAGGGCGCCTGACGTGGGCGGGGTGCGGGACCTCCCGGGGTCCCGCACCCCGCCGCGCACCGGCGGGTGGCGCGACGGCGACCCCGCCGGGGACCGGCTGTTCCTCGACCTGGACGGACCGGTCCGGCTCGAACGCGGCGGGGTGCTGCCCGGCGTCAGGGTGGCCTACGAGACCTGGGGCACGCTCGCCCCCGACGGCGGCAACGCGGTGCTGGTCGAGCACGCGCTCACCGGCGACAGCCACGTCACCGGCCCGGCCGGGCCCGGCCACCCGACGCCGGGCTGGTGGGCGTCGCTGGTCGGTCCGGGCGCGGCGCTGGACACCGACCGGTTCTTCGTCGTCTGCGCCAACGTGCTCGGCGGGTGCCAGGGGACGACCGGGCCGTCGTCGACCGCGCCCGACGGCCGGCCGTGGGGCGCGCGGTTCCCCGAGGTGACCGTCGGCGACCAGGTGCTGGTCGAGGCGGCGCTCGCGGACACGCTGGGCATCGACCGCTGGGCCGCCGTCGTCGGCGGGTCGATGGGCGGGATGCGGGCGCTGGAGTGGGCGGTCGCGCTGCCCGACCGGGTGGCCGGGCTGTTCTTCCTCGCCTCGGGCGCGGCGGCCACCGCCGACCAGATCGGCACCCAGACCACCCAGCAGGCCGCGATCCGCGCCGACCCGGTGGCCGGGCTCGGCGTCGCCCGGCGGATCGCGCACCTGACCTACCGCAGCGCGTTCGAGCTGGAGGAGCGGTTCGGCGCGGCCGTGCAGGACGACGGCCGGTTCGCCGTCGCCTCCTACCTCGACCACCACGCCGACAAGCTCACCCGCCGGTTCGACGCCGGCAGCTACCTGGTGCTCACCGAGGCGATGAACACCTGGGACGTCGGCCGCGGCCGGAGCGGGGTGGAGGCGGCGCTGGCCCGGGTGACCGCGCGGGCGGTGGTGGCCGGCGTCGACTCCGACCGGCTCTACCCGCTGGAGCTGCAGCAGCGGGTGGCCGACGCGCTCGGGGTGCCGCTGCGGGTGGTGTCCTCGCCGTACGGGCACGACGGCTTCCTCATCGAGGCCGGCCCCGTCGGCGCGCTCCTCCGCGAGCTGCTCGACGCCTGACCCGTCCCCCGGTCGAGATCGCGCGATCTCGTACGCTCCCCCGGCCCCGGGCGTGCGAGATCCCGCGATCTCGACAGACTGGGGCCGTGGACGACGACCTCGACGCCCTGCGGCTGACCTGCGACCGCGCCCTGACCGGGCACGGCGTGCAGCGCGCCGCCGACCTGCTGGCCACCGTCCCGCCGGACACCGCGCTGGACCGGTACGGCGCGGGCGGTGTCGTCGCGGAGCTGGAGGCGGAGGTCGCCCAGCTGCTGGACAAGCCGGCCGCCGTCTACCTACCCAGCGGGACAATGGCCCAGCAGGCGGTGCTGCGGGTGCACGCCGGGCGCAGCCGCCGGTCCACCGTCGTCGGGCACCCCGAGTGCCACCTGTTCCGGCACGAGGGCGGAGCGCTCGCCCGGCTGCACGGCCTGGTCGAGCGCCCGGTCGGCGACCGGCACCGCATGCTGCTGCGCGCCGACCTCGACGGCGTCGCCGAGGCGCCGGCCGCGCTGGTGGTGGAGCTGCCGCAGCGGGACCTGGGCGGGCCGCTGCCGCCGTGGGACGACGTCGTCGAGCAGGCCGCGTGGGCGCACGACGTGCACTCGGTGGCCCACCTCGACGGCGCCCGGCTGTGGGAGGCCGCCGCCGGGTACGGGATGTCCCCGGCCGACGTCGCGGCGCCGTTCGACACCGTCTACGTCAGCTTCTACAAGGGGATCGGCGCACTGGCCGGGTGCTGTGTGGCCGGGCCCGCGGACGTCGTCGCCGAGGTCCGGGAGTGGCGCGGGCGGATGGGCGGCACGCTGTTCGGCCTGTGGCCGGGCGCGGCCTCGGCGCTGACCTGCCTGCGCCGCCGGCTGCCGCTGTTCCCCGCCTACCTCGAGCGGGCGCGGGAGGTCGCCGACACCGTCCGCGGGCTGCCCGGCGTGCGGGTGGTGCCCGACCCGCCGCAGACGCCGATGCTGCACCTGCTGCTGTCGACCACGCCGGAGGCCTTCGGGGCCGCGGCCCGCGCGCTGGCGCAGGAGGGGCTGTGGACCTGGGTGCAGGCCGCGGTCACCGGCGACCCGGACGTGGTGCGCGTGGAGCTGCCCGTGGGCGACGCGACGCTGGCGCTGTCCCTGGACGAGGTCCGCGACGCCGTCGCCCGCCTCGCCGGCGCGGTCTGAGCCCGCCCTAGTCGGCGGCGTCGCCGGGGGTGTAGCCGGCCGGGGGCAGCGGACGGCGCACCACCGGCCGCACCTTCCGCGCCGCGTCCAGCCGCTCGGTGTAGCTGGCCGCGTTGAGCCGGATGTGCGTGAGGTCGTCGTCGGTGGTCGGCCGCAGCACCTTCGCCGGGACGCCGGCCACCAGCGAGCCCGGCGGCACGACGGTGCCCTGGGTGACGACGGCGCCCGCGGCCACGATGGACCCCGAGCCGATGTGCGCGCCGTTCATGACGATGCTGCCCATGCCGACCAGCACGTCGTCGTCGACGCGGGCGCCGTGCAGCACCACCCGGTGCCCGACGGTGACGCCGCGACCGAGGACCAGCGGGAAGCCGGGGTCGGAGTGCAGCGTGCTGCCGTCCTGGACGTTGGAGCCCTCGCCGATCTCGATGACCTCGTGATCGGCCCGGGCGACCGCGCCGTACCAGATGCTGGAGCGCGGCCCCATCGTGACCGCGCCGACCACCACCGCCGTCGGCGCGACGAAGGCCTCCTCGTCGATGGCCGGGGCGCCGAAGGGCAGTTCCGCGATGTAGTTGTCCGCCACGGCGTCCACCCCAGCACACCGGGAGCCCCCTCGGCGCGGGCAGGATCACCCCGTGCCCGCTTCCCTGCCACCGCTGCCCACCACGGTCGTCGGGAGCCTGCCCCAGCCCGGGTGGCTCATCGACCACGAGCGCCTGGCGCACCAGTTCCCGCCCCGGGTGCGCGCCCGGGAGCTGTGGCGGCCGGCGCCGGAGCTGCTCGAGGAGGCGCAGGACGACGCGACGCTGCTGGCGGTGCGCGCCCAGGAGGCGGCCGGCCTGGACCTGGTCGGCGACGGCGAGCAGCGGCGGGAGTCCTACTCCAACCACTTCGCCACCGCGCTCGACGGCGTCGACGTCGACACCCCCGGCACCGTGCTCAACCGCTCGGGTAAGCCGATCCCGGTGCCGCGGGTGGTCGGCGAGCTCCGCCGCCGCGGCCCGATCCAGGCCCGTGACGTGCGCTTCCTCCGTGCCGCCACCGACCGGCCGGTCAAGATCACGCTGCCCGGCCCGTTCACGATGGCCCAGCAGGCCGCCGACGAGCACTACGGCGACGACCGGGCGCTGGCGCTGGCCTACGCCGACGTCGTCCGCGAGGAGATCGCCGACCTGTTCGCCGCGGGCGCCGACGTCGTGCAGATCGACGAGCCGTGGCTGCAGGCCCGGCCGGAGGTGGCCCGCCGGTACGGCGCCGAGGCGGTGACCCGCGCGGTGGAGGGCGCGCCCGGCCCGGTGCACCTGCACCTGTGCTTCGGCTACGCGGCCATGGTGAGCGAGCGCCCGGAGGGCTACTCGTTCCTGCCCGAGCTGGCCGACACCCCGGTCGACACGGTGTCGGTGGAGACCGCGCAGTCGCACCTGGACCCGGGGCAGCTGCGGCCGCTGCGCGGCAAGGGCATCGCGCTCGGCGTCCTGGACCTGTCCACGCCGGAGGTGGAGACGCCGGAGGCGGTGGCCGACCGCGTCCGGCGGGCCCTCGACGACGTCGACGTCGACCGGCTGGTCCTCACCTCCGACTGCGGCCTCAAGTACCTGCCGCGGGCCTCCGCCGAGGGCAAGATGCGGTCGCTCGCGCAGGCGGCGGAGGTGCTGCGGGGCGAGCTGGGATGACGCTCCCGACCGACCTGCCGGTGCTGGCCTTCCCCGACCAGGCCGCGTTCGAGGCGTGGCTGGAGACCGAGCACGCCACCGCGCCGGGCTGCTACGTGAAGCTGGCGAAGAAGGGCGCGGGCGTGCCGTCGCTGACGCACGCGGAGATGGTCGAGTCGCTGCTGTGCTTCGGCTGGATCGACGGGCGCTCCAACCGGCTCGACGACCGCTTCTACCTGATGCGGGTCACCCCGCGGCGGCCGCGCAGCGTGTGGTCGCAGAAGAACGTCGCCGCCGTCGCCGAGCTCGTCGCGGCCGGCCGGATGCGCCCGGCCGGCCTGGCGCAGGTGGAGGCGGCGCAGGCCGACGGCCGGTGGGACCGCGCCTACGCGGGCCCGGCCACCATCACCGTGCCCGACGACCTCGCCGCGGCGCTGGCCGCCGAGCCCGCCGCGCAGGAGGCGTTCGCGGGGCTCGACGGCACCAACCGCTACGCCGTCCTGTGGCGGGTGCACACCGCCGCCACCCCGGCCACGCGGGCGAAGCGGATCGCGACCCTGGTCGCGATGCTCGCGGAGGGCCGCACGCCCCACTAGCCGAGGGGTGCGCGTCCGTCAGGCGACGCGGACGGCGCCGCGGTAGCCGGCCTGGTCGACGCTGGTCACCGCGACCGGCTGGCCGTAGGTGCGCGCGTGCACCATCTTCCCGTCGCCGATGTAGAGGCCGACGTGGCTGACCGGCGAGTAGAAGTAGACGATGTCGCCGGGCATCAGGTCCGCCCGCGCCACCGGCGTCCCCAGCGTCGACTGGGCCTTGCTCGAGTGCGGCAGCGCGATGCCGGCGGCGGCGTAGGCGTAGGAGGTCAGCCCGGAGCAGTCGAAGCCGTCGGGCCCCGAGGCGCCCCACACGTAGGGGTCGCCGATCTGGCCCAGCGCCGTCTGCACGGCGATCGCGGCGGCGGGGCCGGGCGCGGCGGCCGCGGCGGCCGCCGCCGACGGCGCGTCGAGGACCGGCCCGGCCAGCGCGGTGGTGACGCGGGTCTGCTCGGCGGCCGTCAGCCGCTCGAAGTCGGCCTCGTACGCGTCGGCCTGCGCCTGGACCTGCGCCTGCTGGTCGTGCAGCGCGGTGAGGGCGGCGGTGGCCTCGGCGGCCGCGGCGTCGGCGTCGGCCCGGGCCTGCTCGGCCGCGGCCTGGGCGGCGGCCACCTCGGTGAGGACGCCGTCGGTGTGCTCGGCGATGAGGTCGATCATGGTCATCTGGGCGACGAGGTCGTCGGCCGAGTCGCTGCCCAGGAAGGCGGCCACGCGGGACCGGGTGGTGCCGGTGTAGCCGCTCTGCGCGATGGCGCGGATGGCCGGCGCGTACTGGGCGAGCGTCGCCTCGGCGGTGTCGGCGGCCGCGTCGGCGGCGGTGGCGGCCTGCTGCTGCGCGGCGACCGCGAGCTCGGCCTGGTGCACCTGCTCGTCGAGGGCGGTCAGCTGCCGGCCGGCCTCCTCGACCAGCTGCGCGGCCTCCGCGGCGGTGGCCGGCGGCGTGCCGGGCTCGGCGGAGGCCGACGAGGGGGCGAGCACGAGGGCCACCAGGCCGGTGGCGGCGACGACCGCACCCGTCCAGCGCCGTCCCGTCGTCCGGTTGCGCTGCACGATCGGCCTCCCCCTGCCGCCTCCCGGCGGCGCTCCCCCTGGTCTCGTCGGTACGGACCGTAGGGAGGTCGTCAGCGGAGCGTGCGCAGGGCGCGCGGTGCCCGGGGCGGGCGTGACCCCGTGCGCCCCGTCCGTCCCACCCGTCCCGGCCGTTCCGCGACCGGGCCGGTCCTGTCAGGGGGAGGTGCTGCGGCGGCGGTCGGGGGCGAGCGGGACCAGCGCGTCGGACACCGCACCGGTGACGAGGGAGTAGACGGCCTTGCCGGCGACGTCGACGACGCGGTCCTGCCGCGACCAGGTCCACGGTGGGTCGCCGACGCCGGTGGCGTTCTCCAGCGTCTGGTCGGTGGCCAGCCGGACGGACGTGTGCCAGACCGAGGCGCGCCAGCCGCGCAGGCCGCTGGCCGACCAGATCCCCCGCAGCGCGCCGACGGCCGCGCCGGTCCCCCAGTGCATGAGGTGGTTGCGCACGAACGGTCGCTCGGACCCGGGCGGGCGGCGCCGGGTGGTCAGCGCGGTGAGCGTGCGCGCCGGCACGTAGGAGTCCGGCCGGCCGGTCACCTGCTGCTCGACCTTCGTGGCCAGGGTCATCGCCGCGGTGCCGGCCAGGCCGGCCAGGGCTCCGCGCACAGCCGCTCGTCCCAGCACGGGGTCCGCATACCCCGCGGGGCGGGCACCGAACGGCGCCCGCCCCGCGGATCGGTCCGTCTGCGGCCCCGCCGTCAGCCGGCGAGCGGCTCCTCGGCGTCGAGCCCGGCCACGCGCTGCAGGTCCCGCAGGACGGCGGACAGCTCGTCGGCGGTCCACGGCTCGCAGCAGTCGCAGCCGTCCTCGTCGAAGCAGCGCAGGCCCAGCGTGCCGCCGGCCTGGTCCTCGTCGATGGCCAGGTGCCCGCCCATCGGCGAACGGTGGCAGGCACAGGCGGAGGCGCACAGCCCGATGCCCCACCCGGAGACGACGATCGTGCGGCCGTCGTCCCAGATCTTGCCCACCTGGAACACCGAGGGCTTCTGGTTGCGGGTCATGGCGTGCTCCCCTCGACGCCCCCGGGGAAGCGGGGGCTCTCTGCGGTCCGCCGGAAAAATATCCGGGATCCGTGTTTGAGGGCAGCAGCCGAGCGGTACAGGTGCTCAATTTCACTCCTGCAGTCACAGCCGTCCCACGAGCCCCCGTCCGCGACCCGACGTCGACGCGAGGACGGCCGCCTTCGCCCACTCCTGGGGCCGAGTGCACGCTCCTGGGCCGCTGCAGGACCCCGCGACCACGAGGAACACCCCAGGAGGTGGACCTCCTGCGGTGTTCCCGGTGCTCCCGCGGCTTTGCCGCACCGCAGGAGCACGCAGGACACCGCAAGAGCCGGCGTCGACCCCCAGGAGCGGGGGCGACGGTGCCTAGCTGGCCGGGGACACCGAGCTCATGTTGAAGTCCGGCACGCGGACCGGTGGCATCGCGGCGCGGGTGAACCAGTCGTTCCACTCGCGCGGCAGCGTCCGCTCGGTGCGCCCGACCTCGCCGATCCGCGCCAGCAGGTCCACCGGCGACTCGTTCCACCGGAAGTTGTTCACCGCGCCGGTCACCTCGCCGCCCTCGACGAGGAACACGCCGTCGCGGGTCAGGCCGGTGAGCAGCAGCGTCTGCGGGTCGACCTCGCGGATGTACCAGAGCGTGGTCAGCAGCAGCCCCCGGTCGGTGGCGGCGACCATGTCCTCGAGGGACGCCGTCGCGCCGGGCTGCTCGAGGATCAGGTTGTCGACGGCGGCCACCGCGGGCGCGGTCGTCTTCAGCGCCCAGGCCCGCGGCCGGATCAGGTTGGCGAGGACGCCGTCGCGGATCCAGTCGACGGCGGGCGTCGCCATCCCGTTGTCGAACACGCTGGCCGAGCCGGACGAGGTGCTCACCACCTGGAACGGCGCCGTCTCCAGCCCGGGGGCGTGCGGGTCGCTGCGCAGCGTGAGCGGGAGCTGGGCCAGCCGGTCGCCGATCCGGTTGCCGCCGCCCGCCTTGGCGTAGACGTTGCGGCCCTCGTCGGCGTCGCGGGCCTCCATCGTCCAGTACGCGTAGATCATCAGGTCGCTCACGGCCGACGGCGGCAGCAGCGTCTCGTACCGCCCGGCCGGCAGCTCGACCCGGCGCTGCGACCAGCCGAGCTTGCGCTGCACGTCGGCGGCGAGGCCGGCCACCGAGACGTCGCGGAAGTCGCGGGTGCCGACGCCGGACCACACCGACCGCGAGAAGTCGGTGCTCTTGCCGTTGAGCTCCACCCGGCCGCTGGGCTGGTCGGTGCGCAGCCGCAGGCCGGTGGAGGTGCCCACGTACGTCGTCGTCAGGGCGTGCTCGGCGTAGCCGAACAGCAGGTCGCCGCGGTCGCGGGCGGCGCCGAACGCCTCCCCGAGGGCCGGCGCGAACTCGGCGAACACCTCGATCGAGGTCTCGGCCGGCTCGGCGTCCCAGTCCCCCGCCCCCGGCGGCGTCTCGGCGATCAGCGGCACCGCGTCCTCGGCCGGGCCGGCGTCGCGGGCGGCCTGCTCGCTGGCGGCGACCAGCTCGGCGACGTCGGGTGTGCCGGTCCGCGCGACCGTGCCGGTGGCCATCCCCGCCCCGCCGTCGACGAACGACACGACGACGACCTGGCGGGAGCGCATCGCCCCGTTCGTCGTCAGGCTGTTCGAGGCCCACCGCAGGTTCGCCTCGGTGCTCTCGACGACGTAGGCGACGCAACCGTCGGCGGTCGAGGCGGCCAGCGCCTTCTCGACCAGCTGCTGCGCGGTCAGCTGGCTCATCGCCCGCCCTCCTGGACCGTGTTGAGGATGGTGACGCCCTCGAAGAGCGCGGCCGGGCAGCCGTGGCTGACCGGCGCGACCTGCCCGGGCTGGGCCTTGCCGCAGTTGAACGCGCCGCCGAGGCGGTAGGTGGAGGGCCCGCCGACGGCGCGCATCGAGCCCCAGAAGTCCGTCGTCGTGGCCTGGTAGGCGACGTCGCGCAGCTGCCCGGCCAGCCGCCCGCCCTCGATGCGGTAGAAGCGCTGGCCGGTGAACTGGAAGTTGTAGCGCTGCATGTCGATCGACCAGCTCTTGTCGCCGACGACGTAGATGCCGCGCTCGACCCCGCCGATCAGCCCCGCGAGGTCCGGGCCGTCGGCGGCCGGCTGCAGCGACACGTTGGCCATCCGCTGCACCGGCACGTGCCGCGGCGAGTCGGCGAACGAGCAGCCGTTGGAGCGGGCCATCCCGCCGAGCCGGGCGGTGTTGCGGTCGACCTGGTAGCCGACCAGCACGCCGTCGCGGACGATGTCCCACTGCTGGGCCTCGACGCCCTCGTCGTCCCAGCCGATGCTCGACAGCCCGTGCTCGACGGTCCGGTCGCCGGTGACGTGCATGAGCTCCGAGCCGTAGCGCAGGCTGCCCAGCCCGTCGACGGTGGCGAACGACGTGCCGGCGTAGGCGGCCTCGTAGCCCAGCGCCCGGTCCAGCTCGGTGGCGTGGCCGACGGACTCGTGGATGGTCAGCCACAGGTTGGACGGGTCGACGACGAGGTCGTAGCGGCCCGGCTCCACCGACGGGGCCTTGGTCTTCTCCCGCAGCAACTCGGGGATCTGCGCCAGCTCGGCGTCCCAGTCGAAGTGGCCCCCGGTGAGGTACTCCCAGCCGCGGCCGACCGGCGGGGCGAGGGTGCGCATGCTCTCGAACGCGCCGGTGGTGCGGTCGACGGTGAGCGCGGTGAACTCCGGGGTGATGCGCACCCGCTGCTGGCGGGTGCGGGTGCCGTTGGTGTCGGCGTAGTACTTCTGCTCCTTGACGTGCATGCACCCGGACTGCACGTGCTCGACGCCGTCGGCGGCGAGCAGCCGCTCGGACAGCTCGGTGAGCAGCGCGGTCTTCTCGGCGTCGGGCACCTCGAAGGGATCGACCTCGTAGGAGGACACCCAGGAGCCCTCGTGCTGCGGCTCGGGGGCGAGCTCGACCCGGTCGGTGGCCAGCGCCGCGGACACCTGCGCGACGGCGACCGCCTGCTCGGCCAGCCGCACCGCCTCGGCCGCGGTGAGGACGACGCCCGCGGCGAACCCCCAGGTGCCCTCGTGCACCACGCGGACGGCCAGGCCGAGGTCCTCGCCGTCGGCCAGTGCCTCCAGCCGCGCGTCGCGCAGGCTGATCGACTGGGTGCGGATGCGCTCCACCCGGATGTCGGCGTGCTCGCAGCCGAGGTCGACCGCTCGGGTCAGCGCCGCCTCGGTCAGCGCGGACAGGGGCAGGGCGAGGAAGGACTCGTCGACGTCCCGGGACGACACCACCGCCCCTGTCTACCAGCCGGGCCCTCCCCGCCCGGCCGTCAGTGGTGCAGGTGGCGCTGCCAGTCAGCGGGCACCCGGCCGGCGGGCCCCGGCGCCGGCTGGCCCACCGGGTGCGAGGTCGGCGGCGCCAGCCGGAGGGCCCCGCCGAACTCCCCGGCGACGTAGTCCCACGTCCAGTCCTCACCGGGCTCGAAGCTCTGCGCGACCCGGTGACCGGTGGCCGCGGCGTGCGCCGAGGCGTGCTGCGACGGCGAGGAGTCGCAGCAGCCGACGTGGCCGCAGGCGGCGCAGCGGCGCAGGTGGAACCACCAGCCGCCGGTGGCGTCGCAGTCGGCGCAGCCGGTGCCGCTCGGCGGGACGGACGGGTCGACGTGGCTCATCGGGGCTCCTCCTGGGTCCGGCGACGGGTCCTCCCCGGAGGCACCCTCCCGCGGCCACGGACCCGCCGACAAGGCCGGCCGGGGTTGCAGGAGGACGGCTGACGGGTAGCCGCCGGGGCATGACCGCCGACCCGGGCAGCGCCGACCGCAGCTCCGCGCCCACCGACGAGAGCGCCGCCGACGTCACCCTCACCTTCGGCGGCAACGCGACGACGCTGCTGCGGCTGGGCGGGTTCACCCTGCTCACCGACCCGAACTTCGTCCGGCGCGGCGAGCGGGTCTACCTGGGCAAGGGGCTGTTCGCCAGGCGGCTGACCGACCCGGCGCTGCTGCCCGAGGACCTGCCCGACCTCGACGCCGTCCTGCTGTCCCACCTGCACGGCGACCACTGGGACCGGGTCGCCTACGCGACGATCGACAAGGCCACCCCGGTCGTCACCACCCCGGCGGCGGCGCGCACGCTGTCCTCGCGCGGCTTCTCGGCCACCGCGGACCTGCGGCCGTGGCAGGTGCACGAGCTCACCCGCGGCGAGGAGACGCTGCGGATCACCTCGGTGCCCGGCGTGCACGGCCCCGGCCCGCTGGCCAGGGTGCTGCCGCCGGTGATGGGCAGCGTGCTCGAACTGCTCCGCGACGGCGCGGTGTCCTGGCGGGGCTACGTCACCGGCGACACGCTGTTCCGGCCGTGGCTGGGCGAGGTGCTGGAGCGCTGCGGGCCGCTCGACGTCGTCGTCCCGCACCTGGGCGGCACGAAGGCGCTGGGCGTCACCGTGACCATGGACGGCCGGCAGGGCGCCGACCTGGTCGAGCTGCTGAAGCCGCCGGTGACCGTGCCGGTGCACTACGACGACTACGACCGGTTCGCCTCACCGCTCGGCGACTTCGTGCGGGAGGTCGCCGAGCGGCGGGCGCCCGGGCAGCTGCGGACCGTCGTGCGCGGGGAGACGATCTCGCTGCGCGCCTAGGAGGCTGCGCACCTGGAGGGCTGCGCACCTAGAAGGCTGCGCACCTAGAAGGCGTCGCCCGTCCGCCAGGCCATCTCCTGCAGGGTCAGGGTGTTGCCGTCCGGGTCGGTGATCGCCGCGTACCTCACCCCGCCTCCCACGTCCACCACGGGCCCGACGTCGGCACCGCGGCCCACCAGGTCCGCACGGGCCTGCTCGATGTCCGGGACGACGAGGTGCAGCGCCCGGACCGAGCCGGGAGTGCCCTCGTAGGCCGCCAGGCCGGTGCCGAAGCCGACGGAGCAGGCCGAACCCGGCGGGGTCAGCTGGACGACCCGCACGCCGTCGGCCGGTCGCACGTCGACGTCGACGGTGAAGCCCAGCCGGTCGGCGTAGAAGGCCTTCGCCCGGTCGACGTCGGCGACCGGGATCGGTACGAGCTCGAGCTTCATCTCCAGGGCGTGCTCAGCCACGGGCGAGCACCTCGTCGAGCCGCTCGTAGCCCTCGACGACGCCGACCTCCATGCCGCTGGCGAGCATCGCGTCGCGGTCGGCGAACGAGTCGCACAGCGAGGTGGCGGTGAGCCGGGTGCGGCCGTCGCCGAGGTCCTCGAGCACGAGCTTCTCCAGGGCGACGCCGTCGGGCTGCCCCTCGAAGGTGAACGTCTGCACGATCAGCTCGTCGGGCCGGACCTCGTGGAAGCAGCCGTGGAACCCGTACTCGCCGTTGGCGTCGCTGTGCACGTAGCGGTAGGAGCCGCCGGTGCGGCAGTCGTAGTGGTCGATGCGCATCTCCAGCCCGCGCGGGCCCATCCACCGCACGAGCAGGTCCGGGTCGGTGTGCGCGCGGAACACCCTGGCGGGCGGGGCGTCGAACTCGCGGGTGATGCGGATCAGCGGGACCTCGGGGTCGGCGGCGATCTGCGTCTGACGCGTGCTGGTGGTCATGACCGGTTCTCCTCTCGCGGGGCTGCGTCCTCCGGCAGGGACCGGAGGACGTCGTCGAGGCGGCTGTAGCGCTCCTCGGCCTGGCGTCGGTAGCGCTCGATCCACTTCGTCATCAGGTCGAACACCTCCGCCTCCAGGTGCACCGGGCGGCGCTGGGCCTCCCGGCTGCGGCTGACCAGGCCGGCGTCCTCGAGCACCTTCAGGTGCTTGGAGACCGCCTGCACGGTCACGTCGTAGGGGGCGGCGAGCTCGCCCACCGTCGCGTCACCGACCGCGAGCCGCGCGACCATGTCGCGCCGCGTCGGGTCGGCCAGCGCCGCGAACACCCGGGAGAGCGGATCCGCCGTCACCTGCGACCTCCTTCGTCAACCTCTCGGTTGAGGACGACGGTAGGACCCCTGCCCACGCTTGTCAACCGATCGGTTGAGGAGCCCACGAGCCCGGCGGGTGGCCGGGCAGGTCGAGGTCGGCGACGACGCCGGAGTGGTCGCTGGCCCACACGCCGGCCACCGGCTCGTCGAGCACCCGGGCGCAGGAGCGGACCTGCAGCGTCGGCCCGTGCACGCCGCTGCGCACCAGCACCCAGTCGATGCGCCGGCTCACCGCGGTGGCCACCTCCCCCGCCCGCACCAGCGGGTTCCGGGCGTCGAAGGTGAACCCGGGGTCGGCCGGGTGCAGGGTCTCCCAGGCGTCCTGGAAGCACACGCTCGTCCCGTCCAGCGACCGGCGTCCGCGCAGGAACTGGGTGCTGGCGGCGTCCGGGGTGGCGTCCAGGTCGCCCAGGAGGACGGCGTGGTCCACCCCGCCGGCCCGGCGCTCGACCGCCCGCGCGGCGGCCAGCGCCTGCTGCTCGCGCTCCGCCTCGTAGCCGAACTGCCAGCTCGGCTTGTGGTGGGCGACCAGCACGCGGCCGACCGCGGTGTCCACCTCGGCGAGCAGCGTCGCGCACCACGGGAGGTCGCGCGCCCGCGGCGTGAGGCGCTGGTCGACCTCCTCGACGACGCGGTGCGGCGCCCGCGTGGCCAGCACACCGCCCACCCCGTCGTCGGCGGCCCGGGAGAAGGGGGTCACGTGATACCCGGGGCCGAGCAGCTCCTCGACGGTGCCGTCGGCGACGGGCACCTCCTGCAGCGCGACGACGTCGGCGTCCAGCCGGCGCAGCGTCTCCGCGATCAGCGCGCTGCGCCGGGTCCAGTCCGGGTTGGCCGGCCCGAGCACGTTGAAGGTCAGGACCCGCAGGGACGCCACCACGCGCCGCAGTCAACCGCCGCGCGCTCCGGTCCTCCAGCCCGCGTCGCACCCCGGGTCCTCCCCCGGGTGGACGGCCGGCCCCCGGCGGGATCCACCCGGGCGCCGACGCCCGCGCAGGGCCTCCGGACCGAGGCTCGTCCCGCCACCGGCCGGTGGCCCGACGAGAGGAGGCCCGCGGTGCCCGGCACGGCGGCGAGAGTGGTCCTGGGCACGCTGGCGGGGACGGTCGCAGTCGCCGCGGCCGCGGCAGCCGGCGTGCTGGTGACGATGCCCGCCGGGGTGCACGGGTTCGGCGCGACGGTGGCCGAGCTGCAGGGGCACACCGACACCCGCGACGTCGCCGAGGCGGCCGGGGCGCCGGAGGACACCGTGCCGTGGTGGACCCGCGGGGTCGGCTCCGACGTCACCGTCGTCCGGCCGGGCGAGGCGCACGGCCCGGCCGGCGGCAGCGTCCGGGCCGACATGGCCCTCCCGCCCGGCACCGTCCCGCCCGCGGACTGCACGCCGCTGCCGCGGCCGGGGATGCCGTGGGACGGCGGCGGCACCTGGCCCGACCTCACCGGCGAGCCGGCGCTGCTGTGCGAGGGCTGGGTGACCGTCGTCGTCGAGGGCCACCTCTACACCTGGACCGGCCCCGCCCCGCTGGCCTAGCGGGCCAGCCGGGCCGCCCGCCCGGCGACCTCGGCGCGCAGCGCGTCCACGTCCACGGTGGTCACCGCGCCGTCCGCAACCACCTGCCGGCCGCCGACCCAGACGTCGCGGACCAACCGGGACGCGCCCGACCAGACCAGGTGGGTGAGCAGGTCGGTCTGGTCCCCGACCGGCTCGAAGCCGAGGTCGCGGGTGTCCACGTGCACGAGGTCCGCGCGCCGGCCCGCCTCGACCTGGCCGAGGTCGGGGCGGCCGATCGCCTCGGCGGCCCCGCCGGTGGCCAGCCAGAACGCCTCCGCGGCGGTGAGCGCCGTGGCCGAGGACTCGCGCAGCCGGGCCAGCCCCGCGGCCAGGCGGACGTCGGCGAGCAGGTCCAGCCCGTCGTTGGACGCCGGCCCGTCGGTGCCCAGGCCCACCCGGATCCGGCGGTCGAGCATGGCCCGCACCGGCGCGATGCCGCTGGCGAGCTTGGCGTTGCTGGCCGGGCAGTGCGCGACGGCGACGTCGTACTCGGCCCACAGCTCCAGGTCGGCGTCGTCGAGGTGCACGCAGTGCGCGGCCAGCACCCGCCCGCCCAGGACGTCGTGCGCGGCCAGCAGCGCGGGCACCGACAGCCCGTGCGCCGCGAGCAGGCCGTCGCCCTCGGTGGCGGTCTCGGCCACGTGCAGGTGCAGCAGCATCCCGTGCTCGCGGGTGATCTCGGCGGCGCGGCGCAGCAGGGGCAGCGGGACGGTGTAGGCCGCGTGCGGGCCCAGGCCGAACTCCACCAGGCCGTCCGCGTCGGCGTGCCCGGCCAGGTCCACCGCGGCGGCCATCTGCTCCTCCAGCGGCGGCATGCCCGGCAGCGGCACCATCGGCGCCGCGACCACCGCCCGGGCGCCGGTGGCCGCGACCGCCGCGGCGATCCGCTCGGGCGAGAAGTACATCTCCACGCTGGCGGTGACCCCGCCGCGCAGCATCTCCGCCGACGCGGCGGTCATCGCCACCTCGACGTCGTCGCCGGTCAGCCGCGCCTCCCGCGGCCACATCACCTCGCGCAGCCAGCGGTCCAGCGGCAGCCCCTCGCCCTGGCCGCGGAACAGCACCATCGGCGCGTGCGAATGGGCGTTCACCAGCCCCGGCACGAGCAGGCCGGGCAGCGCCACGACCTCGGCGTCCCCGGCCGGCGGGGCGTCGGCGGCCGCCCCGGCCCACGCGATGCGCCCGTCCTCGACGTCGACGACGGCGTCCGGCACGACCGTGCCCGCCCGGTCCCCCACGACGACGGCCCGGGCGGTGAGTCGCTGACGCATGGCGGCACGCTAGCCCCATCCGTCCCGGCCGTCCGGGCAGCGCCCCGGACGTCCGGGCGACGCCCAGGCCCCGCCCGTACCGTGGGAGCCATGTCCTTCCTGGCCGCCGCGGCATCCTCCGACCAGGGTGGGCTCACCGCCTGGCTGCTCTCGCTCGTGGACTCGCTGGGCCCGATCGGCGTCGGCTTCAGCATCCTGCTGGAGACGGTCATCCCGCCGATCCCCAGCGAGGCCGTCCTCGGGGCGGCCGGTGTGCTCATCGACAGCCCCTGGGCGTTCGTCGCGGTGGTCGGCTGCGCGACGATCGGCTCGATCCTGGGCGCTGTCTTCTTCTACTACGTCGGCCGGGCGCTCGGCCCGCGCCGCTCGCACGCCTTCCTCGACCGGCTGCCGCTGGTCGAGACCGCCGACGTCGACAAGACCTTCGCCTGGTTCGAGCGGCACGGCCGCTCCGCGGTGTTCTTCGGCCGGATGGTGCCCATCGTGCGCAGCTTCATCTCCGTGCCCGCGGGCGTGGTGCGGATGCCGTTCGGCCAGTTCCTCGTCTACTCCGCGGCCGGCAGCCTCATCTGGAACACCGTCCTGGTGACGCTGGGCTGGCTGGCCCGCGACTTCATCGAGGCGAACCTGCACTACCTGGACTACGTCGTCGTCGCCGTCGTCGTCCTGGGAGTGGGCTACCTGGTCTACAAGCGGGTGAAGGACATCCGCCACCACCGGCGGCAGACCACCGCGGGCCGCGCCGAGGACCCGCGCGGCGCCGGCGACCTCCCCGCCGCGTGACGCGCCCCGAGGTCGTCGCGTTCGACGTCAACGAGACGCTGCTCGACCTCTCCCCCGTCGGCGCCGCGCTCGTCGAGCACGGACAGCCCGCGGAGCTGCTGCCCACCGTGTTCGGCCGCACCCTGCACACCGGGACGGCCGCCACGGTGGCAGGCGTCTGGCTGCCCTTCCGCGCCGCCTTCGACTCGGCGCTGGCCCAGCTCACCGACCTGCCCGACGCCGCCCGCTCGGAGGTCGCCGACGCCTTCCTCGAGCTGTCGCCGCACCCGGACGTCGAGCCCGCGCTGCGCCGCCTCCACGACGCCGGCGTGCGCGTGGTGACGCTGTCGCACGGCTCCCCCGGCGTCGCCGAGGCGGGGCTGGAGCGGGGCGGGGTCACGCCGCTGGTCGAGCGGACGCTGACCAGCGAGACCGTGCGCGCCTGGAAGCCCTCCCGCGCGGCCTACCTGTGGGCCGCGGGCGCCTGCGGGGTCGAGCCGTCGCGGATGGCGCTGGTGGCCGCGCACGGCTGGGACGTGCTGGGCGCCGAGCGCGCCGGCCTCACCGGGGCGTGGTTCCCGCGCAGCGAGCGCGTCTACCCGCCGGGTTACCCCGCGCCGGCCGTCGTCGCCGCGGACCTCGCGGGGACGGTCGACGCGCTGCTGGCCCGGTGAGCTCCCCCGCACTGGTCGCCACCCCGCTCGGTCCGGCCGCGGTGCACGCCGACGGACCGGCCGCCGGCGCCCGCGGCACCCTCGTGCTCGGACACGGCGCCGGTGGGGGCGCCGGGTCGGCCGACCTGGTCGCCGTCACCGCCTGGGCCGCCGCGGCGGACTGGCGGGTGCTGCGGGTGGAGCAGCCGTGGCGGGTGGCCGGCAAGCGGATCGCGCCCGCGCCGCCGCGCCTCGACGTCGCCTGGACCGCGGTGGTGGAGGCGCTGCGGGCCGGCGGCGCGCTGACCGGCCCGCTGGTGTTCGGCGGGCGCAGCGCCGGTGCCCGGGTGGCCTGCCGGACGGCGACGCCGCTCGGCGCGGACGGCGTGCTGGCGCTGGCGTTCCCGCTGCACCCGCCGGGCCGGCCCGAGCGCAGCCGCGCGGGCGAACTGACCGGCGCCGGCGTGCCGCTGGTCGTGGTGCAGGGGGAGACCGACGCGTTCGGCCGGCCCGCGGAGGTCGCCGCGGCGCTGGACGGGGTGCCGGCGGCGGCGGTGTGCGCGGTGCCGGGCGACCACTCGCTGGGGAAGGCGCCCGAGGCCGTGGCCGCCGCCGCGCTGGCCTGGCTGCAGGAGCTGGCCGCCGTCAGGAGTTGCCCGACGCTCAGGACCGACGGCGGCGGGCCGCGAACAGGATGAGCAGCAGCACCGCGAGGACGGCGGCGCCGGGACCGGCGTAGCGGGCGAGCGCGGCGCCACCGGCCACCTCGAGCAGGTCGATCGGCTCGGGCTCGGCGGCCGGCTGGGGGCGCACCGGGGTCGCGGCCGGGGTGCTGCGCGGCGGGGCGCCGGTGCCCGGCCGGCTCGGCGGGGCGGTGTTGCGCGACGGCGGCGTGCTCGGCACCGGCCCGCCGACCGCCGCGGCCGGCGCGGTGTCCGAGGCCACCGGGGCGGCGTCGGACGCGGCCGGCGCGGTGTCCGACACCGCGGGGATCGAGACGGTGTCGGTGGCGCCGGTGACCGGGGCGGTGATCGGCGCGGTCTCCGTGGGTGACGGGGACGACGCCGCGGCGGCCTTCTTCGCCGGCGTCTTCTTCCCCGGCTTGCGCGCGGCCTCCGTCGCGGACGCCGCGGCCTCCCGCGCGGCGGTGCCGGTCTGGCGCACCTTCTCCGCGACCGCGTTGTCGCCGGGCACCTGCTCGACCGACTGGGCGACCTCCTCGGCGACCCCTGCCGCGGTGGCGGCGACCGTGCCGGCGACGGTCGGCTCCTGCTGCTCGGCGGCCGCCGCCCGGTCCACGGTCACGTCGTCGCCGGTGGCCAGCTGGGCGGCGAGCTTGTCGGCGAACTGGCCCAGCAGCTTGTTGCCCACGTCGGTCATGACGCCGCGGCCGAACTGGGCCGGGCGGCCGGTGATGTTGAGCTCGGTGAGGACGTCGACCCGCGTCGTCGTCCCCTCGCCCTGGAGCCGGGCGGTGATGGTGGCCGCCGCCGTGCCGTTGCCCCGCTGGTCCTTGCCGCGCGCGTCGATGACGGCGCGGTGCGCGGCCTCGTCCTTCTCCACGAACGACGCCTTGCCCTGGTAGGTCAGGTTGATGGGGCCGAGCTTGACCTTGACCCGGCCCGTGAAGTCGTCGCCGGAGACCGAGTCGAGCGCGGCTCCCGGCATGCACGGCGCGATCCGCTCGATGTCGAGCAGGACCCGCCAGGCCTCGTCGACGGGCACGGGGACGGTGAACGAGTTCTCCAGCTGCACGGTGCGACCTCCGGGGTGGGAACGGACCTCGGCCGGTCCGCCCGGGAGGGCGGGCCGGCCGAGGGGACGGGCGGGAGCCGGGGTTGTGCCGGACGCTACAGCCCGGCCGCGGCGGTGACCGCGCGGCGGGTGAGCACCTGCGCGAGGTGCTCGCGGTAGTCAGCCTGGGCGTTGAGGTCGCTGCTCGGGCTGGTGCCCTCGGCCGCCGACCGCGCCGCGGAGGCCACCGTGTCCGGGGACGCGGCGGCGCCGGACAGCGCGGCCTCGGTGGCCGACGCCCGCAGCGGGGTCGGGCCCATGTTGGTCAGCCCGATCCGCGCCTCGGCGATGTGCCCGTTCTCGCGCCGCACCGCCGCGGCGACCGCGACGATCGACCACGCCTGCGCCACGCGGTTGAACTTCTCGTAGCGCACGCCCCAGTCGCCGGCCAGCTTCGGCACCCGGATCTCGACCAGGACCTCCCCCTCGTCGAGGGCGGTGGTCAGGTAGTCGACGAAGAACTCCCGCGCGGGCACCGTCCGGCGCCCGCCCGGCCCGGCGATCACCATCTCGGCGTCCAGCGCGAGCGCCACCGCCGGCAGGTCACCGGCCGGGTCGGCGTGCGCCAGGGCGCCGCCGAAGGTGCCGCGCCGGCGGGTCTGCCGGTCGGCCACCGTCTCGGTCGCCTCCGCGATGAGCCTCGCGTGCTGCGCGATCAGCGGGTCGGTGAGGACGTCGGCGTGCGTGGTCATCGCGCCGATGACCAGGGAGTCGCCCTCCTCGCGGACACCGCGCATCTCCGCCACCCGGCCGAGGTCGACGATCGTCTCCGGCGCGGCCAGGCGCAGCCGCATGACCGGGATGAGCGACTGCCCGCCGGCCATGACCTTGACGTCCTCGCCGCCCTCGGCGACCGCCTGGACGGCCTCCTCGACCGTCGTCGGCCGGACGTACTCGAACGGGGCGGGGATCACCGGTCACCTCCGAGAGCGGACTGGGGGGTCGAGACACCGG
Source organism: Geodermatophilus sp. SYSU D00879 (assembly GCF_054050375.1). Taxonomy (NCBI): domain Bacteria; kingdom Bacillati; phylum Actinomycetota; class Actinomycetes; order Geodermatophilales; family Geodermatophilaceae; genus Geodermatophilus; species Geodermatophilus sp. SYSU D00879. The sequence goes on along the minus strand of NZ_JBJGZF010000023.1, from coordinate 3,764 downwards.
CGGTGGTCTCGGTCTGGGCGCCGCCGTAGGCGTTGGACCCGGCCGTGGCCCGGTCCCCGCCGTCGCCGCCCTCGTGGATGGCCCGCCACACCCGCTCCGGGGTCAGCGGCATCCGGATGTCCTCCACGCCGAGGTGCCGGACGGCGTCGAGCGCGGCGTTGACCACCGCCGGGGTGCTGGCGATGCAGCCGGCCTCGCCCACGCCCTTGGCGCCGATCGGGTTGCCCGGCGCCACGTGCACGGTGTTGCCGGTGTCGAAGTGCGGCAGGTCGGCGGCCGAGGGGACCAGGTAGTCGACGAAGGTGCCGGTGGTGAGGTTGCCGTCGGCGTCGTAGACGGCCTCCTCGTACAGCGCCTGCGCGATGCCCTGGGCCAGGCCGCCGTGCACCTGCCCCTCGACGATGAGCGGGTTGACGATCGTGCCGACGTCGTCGACGCAGGCGTACTTGCGGATCTTCACGAACCCGGTCTCGGTGTCGACCTCCATCGCGCAGATGTGCGTGCCGTGCGGGAAGGAGAAGTTGACCGGGTCGAAGGTCGCGTCCGCGTCGATCGAGGGCTCGATGTCCTCGGGGTAGTCGTGCGCGGCGAAGACGGCGAGCGCGATCTCCTGGATCGACATCCCGGTGCCCGGCGTCCCGCGGACGGTGAACTTCCCGCCGGAGAAGTCCAGGTCGTCCTCGTTGGCCTCGAGCAGGTGCGCGGCGACCCGGCGGGCCTTGGCGATCACCTTGTCGGCGGCCTTGACCACCGCGGTGCCGCCGACGACCAGCGAGCGCGAGCCGTAGGTGTCCATGCCCTTGTGGGCGACGGCGGTGTCGCCGTGCAGCACCTCGACGTCCTCGAACGGCACGCCGAGCTGGTCGGCGACCAGCTGGCTCCACGCCGTCTCGTGGCCCTGGCCGTGCGGCGTCGAGCCGGTGACCACCTCGACCTTGCCGGTGGGCAGCATCCGGATCGACGCCGACTCCCAGCCACCCGCGCCGTAGGACAGCGAGCCGAGCACCCGGGAGGGCGCCAGGCCGCACATCTCGGTGAAGGTGGAGAAGCCGATGCCCAGCTGCACCGGGTCGTTCGACTCGCGCCGGCGGCGCTGCTCCTCGCGCAGCTCGTCGTAGCCGAGCAGCTCCAGCGCCTGCTGGGTGGCCGAGTCGTAGTCGCCGCTGTCGTACTCGAGGCCGGCGACGGTGGTGAACGGGAACTCCGCGGCGTCGATCCAGTTCTTGCGCCGCAGCTCCAGCGGATCCATCCCGAGCTCGACGGCGAGCTCGTCCATGATCCGCTCGACGGCGAAGGTGGCCTCGGGCCGGCCGGCGCCGCGGTAGGCGTCGGTGGGGACCTTGTTGGTGAAGACGCCGTCGCACTCGAAGCGGTAGGCCGGGAACTTGTAGATGCCGGGGAACATGAACGCGCCCAGCGCCGGGACGCCCGGGGTGATCAGCCGCAGGTAGGCGCCCATGTCGGCGAGCAGCCGCACGCGCAGGCCCTTCACGTTGCCCTCGCGGTCGGCGGCCACGTCGATGTACTGGATCTGGTCGCGGCCGTGGTGGGCGGTCATCAGCGACTCGCTGCGGGTCTCGGTCCACTTGACCGGCTTGCCGAGGCGGCGCGCGATCAGCAGCGCGAGGACCTCCTCGGGGTTGACCTGCAGCTTGCCGCCGAAGCCGCCGCCGACGTCGGGGGCGACGACGCGCAGCTTGTGCTCCGGGATGCCGGTGACCATCGCCAGCATCACCCGCAGCACGTGCGGGATCTGGGTGGCCGACCACAGCGTGAAGTTCTCGCCCTGGGGCTGGACGACGACCGAGCGCGGCTCCATGAACGCCGGGATCAGCCGCTGGTTGACGAACCGCCGGCTGACGACGACCTCGGCGTCGGCGAAGGCCTGCTCGGTGTCCACGCCCGTGCCGGCCTCGCCGGCGTCGAAGACGAAGTGGTAGCTGGTGTTGGTGCCGATCTCGTCGTGCACCAGCTCGGCGCCGTCGCGGACGGCCTCCTCCATGTCGAGGACCGGCGGCAGCGTCTCGTAGTCGACGTCGACCAGCTCGACGGCGTCGGCGGCCGCGGTGCGCGAGCGGGCGACGATGACCGCCACCGCCTCGCCGACGTGGTTCACGCCGTCGACGGCGATCGAGGGGTGGCCGGGGTTCTTCATGTCCGGCGTGACCGGCCAGGCGCAGGGGATGGAGCCCTGCTCGTCGGCGAGGTCGCGGCCGGTGAACACCGCGACGACGCCGGGCGCCTCCTTCGCCGCGGAGACGTCGATGGCGGTGATGCGGGCGTGGGCGACGGGGCTGCGCACGACGCTGAGGTGCAGCATCCCGGGCAGGACCATGTTGTCGGTCCAGGTGGTGCGCCCGGTGATGAGGCGGGCGTCCTCCTTGCGCCGGCGGGCCTTCCCGACCTCCTTGTCCGGGGTCGGGGTCTGGGTGGTGGCCGCGTCCTCGGTGACGGTCATGCCTGCGCTCCCAGGGTCTCGGAGGAGCCGGACATCTCCCCCGCGGCCTGCTGCACCGCGCGGACGATGTTCTGGTAGCCGGTGCAGCGGCAGAGGTTGCCCTCGATGCCCTCGCGGACCTCGGTCTCGCTGGGGCTCGGGTTCTCCTTCAACAGGTCGATCGAGGCCATGATCATCCCCGGCGTGCAGAAGCCGCACTGGAGACCGTGCATCTCGTGGAAGGCCTTCTGCACCGGGTGCAGGGCGCCCTCGCTGCCGATGCCCTCGATGGTGGTGACCTCGGCGCCGTCGGCCTGGACGGCCAGGACGGTGCAGGACTTCACGGCCCGCCCGTCCAGGTGCACGGTGCAGGCGCCGCAGTTGCTGGTGTCGCAGCCGACGACCGTGCCCACCTTGCCGAGGGCCTCGCGCAGGTGGTGGACCAGCAGGGTCCGGGGTTCGACCTCGTCGGTGTAGGTCACGCCGTCGACCCTCATGCTGACCTGGGTCATGGATCCTCCGCTCCGTTGCAGCAGGCGATCGCGCCCGGCTCCACGGGCGCTCCGCGGCGGAGTCTGTCAACGGCGGAGTGACTTAGGCCACGCTTACCTGTGACCGGGTGACCTGCTGATCCGCGGCTGCGGGACATATCGGGTTCCGCAGCCGCAGGTGCGGCCGAGCGGTGCCTGCTCCGCCGCAGCGGAGAGGTTGCAGGCCTGTTGCAGCGCGTCAGGCGGCGACGGCGCGCAGCTCCCGCCGCCGCAGGGCCGCGCTGCCGGCCAGCGCGGCCAGGCCCAGGACGGCCAGCCCGACGCCGACCAGGCTCGGCGCGGTGTAGCCGTACCCGGCGGCGATGACCACGCCGCCGAGCCACGCGCCGAGCGCGTTGGCCGCGTTGAGGGCCGAGTGGTTGAGGGCGGCGCCGAGCATCTGCGCCTCCCCCGCCACCTCCATGAGCCGCAGCTGGAGGCAGACGACCAGCGTCGACGCGGCGACCGCGAGGAGGAAGATCCCGGCCAGCAGGGTGGGGCCGGTGGCGGCGGCGGGGCCGACCAGCGCCAGCAGGACGGCGAGGGCGACGAGGGTGGCGACCAGCGAGCGGAACAGCGCGATGTCGGCCAGCCGCCCGCCGAGCGCCGTCCCCACGACGCCGCCGATGCCGAAGGCGAGCAGCACCCAGGGGACGACGCCGCGCGAGAGCCCGGTGACCTCGGTGGTCAGCGGTGCGACGTAGCTGTAGACGGCGAACATGCCGCCGAACCCGACGGTGGCCACGGCCAGGGTGAGCAGCACCTGCGGGCGGCGCAGCGCGCCGAGCTCGGCGCGC
>NZ_JBJGZF010000022.1:0-55920 GCF_054050375.1 Geodermatophilus sp. SYSU D00879 | reverse complement strand
CCCCCCCCGCCCCCCCCCCCCCCCCCCCCCCCCCCCCCCCCCCCCCCCCCCCCCCCCCCCCCCCCCCCCCCCCCCCCCCCCCCCCCCCCCCCCCCCCCGCCGAGGAGCAGCCCGCCGACGAGCGTGCCGTCGTCGAGACCGCCGAGGACACCGACGAGGACGCGGCCGACGAGGCCGACCGCGACGAGGCCGACCGCGAGGACGCCGACCGCGACGAGACCGCCGGTGGCAGCCGGCGCCGCCGCCGGGGCCGCCGCGGCCGCGGCCGGGGCCGCAACGGGGACGACTCGGCGGAGGCCGACGCCGACGAGGACGCTCCCGAGCGCGCCTCCGACGACGAGGACGCCGAGGACGAGGACACCGACGCCGAGGCGGAGGCCGACGAGGACGCCGAGGGCGACGAGGGCGAGGGCGCCGAGGGCACGTCGACCACGCGGCGGCGCCGCCGGCGCCGCCGCCGCGGCGGGGACGGCGAGGCGTCCGCGGCCGAGGACGACGACGACCGCCCCGAGCGCGCCGGCCGCAACGGCCGCAGCACCAGCGACGACGACGTCCGCGGGGTCACCGGCTCCACCCGGCTGGAGGCCAAGCGCCAGCGCCGCCGCGAGGGCCGGGACAGCGGCCGCCGCCGCGCGCCGATCCTCACCGAGGCCGAGTTCCTCGCCCGCCGCGAGGCGGTGGAGCGCCGGATGGTGATCCGCCAGCGCGGCGAGCGCACCCAGATCGCCGTCCTCGAGGACGGCGTGCTGGTCGAGCACTACGTCACCCAGGCGCAGGCGACGTCGTTCGCCGGGAACGTCTACCTCGGCCGGGTGCAGAACGTGCTGCCCAGCATGGAGGCGGCGTTCGTCGACATCGGCAAGGGCCGCAACGCCGTCCTGTACGCCGGCGAGGTCAACTGGGACGCCGCCGGGCTCAGCGGCAAGCAGCGCTCGATCGAGCAGGCGCTCAAGTCCGGCGACAAGGTGCTGGTGCAGGTCACCAAGGACCCGATCGGCCACAAGGGCGCCCGGCTGACCCAGCAGGTCAACCTGCCCGGCCGGTTCCTGGTCTACGTGCCCGGCGGGTCGATGACCGGCATCAGCCGCAAGCTGCCCGACACCGAGCGGCAGCGCCTCAAGGACGTCCTCAAGAAGATCGTCCCCGACGACGCCGGCGTGATCATCCGGACCGCCGCGGAGGGCGCCTCGGAGGAGGAGCTCACCCGCGACGTCGCCCGGCTGCAGGCGCAGTGGGAGGTCATCAAGCAGAAGTCGGAGTCCTCGAACAACGCCCCGACGCTGCTCTACGGCGAGCCCGACCTCGCCATCCGGGTCATCCGCGACGTCTTCAACGAGGACTTCAGCGAGCTCGTCGTCCAGGGCGACGACGCGTGGGACACCGTCGAGGCCTACGTCGCGCACGTCTCCCCGGAGCTCACCGGGCGGCTGACCAGGCACACCGGCGAGGGCGACGTCTTCCGCGACCTGCGCATCGACGAGCAGCTGGCCAAGGCGCTGGACCGCAAGGTGTGGCTGCCCTCCGGCGGCTCGCTGGTCATCGACCGCACCGAGGCGATGACGGTCATCGACGTCAACACCGGCAAGTTCACCGGGTCCGGCGGCAACCTCGAGCAGACCGTCACGCGCAACAACATGGAGGCGGCCGAGGAGATCGTCCGCCAGCTCCGGCTGCGCGACGTCGGCGGCATCATCGTCATCGACTTCATCGACATGGTGCTGGAGAGCAACCGCGACCTGGTGCTGCGGCGGCTGACCGAGTGCCTGGGCCGCGACCGCACCAAGCACCAGGTCGCCGAGGTGACCTCGCTGGGCCTGGTGCAGATGACGCGCAAGCGGGTGGGCCAGGGCCTGCTCGAGGTGTTCTCCGAGCCGTGCGAGCACTGCCGCGGCCGTGGCGTCCTCGTGCACACCGATCCGGTCGACGACCGCCGTCGCGGCGGCAACGGCTCCGGCGGGCACGGCCCGGGCTCCGGCAACGGCGGCCGGCGCGACCAGGGCGGCCGCAAGGACGCCGAGCGCACCGAGCGCAAGGAGACCGAGCGCAAGGAGACCGAGCGCAAGGACGCCGACCGCAAGGACGCCGAGCGCAAGGAGACCGAGCGGACCGAGGCGGAGGCCACGGCGCCCGAGACCGGGCCCGACGCCGCCGAGAACGGCGAGGGCCAGCGGTCCGGCGGCGGGCGGCGCAACCGGGGACGGCGCAACCGCGGCCAGGCCGGCGAGGAGCGCGCCGCCGAGGACGCCGCGGTGCTCGCCGCCGCCTCCGCCGACGACCCGTCCGACGCTGGGACCGCCGACGCCGGGGCCTCCGGGGAGGCCGTCGTGGAGGAGGCCCCCGAGGTCGAGGTCACGGCCACCGTCGGCGCCGAGGTCCCGGGCGCCGAGGTGACCGAGCCGGAGGAGACGGCCCGGCCCGAGACCGTCGAGCCCGAGGCCGGCGAGCCCGGGACCGCCGAGCCCGGGATCGCGGAGCCGGAGGAGGCGGGGGAGGCCCCGCAGGCCGACCCCGCCCTGCTGGTCACCGACGCCGCCGTCCCGGCGGACGCTGCTTCCGCGGAGCCGCAGGGCGCCGCCGAGGAGGAGGCGGTCCCCGCGGGCGCCGGCCCCGACGACCCGGCCCCGGCCGCGGACCCGCAGGCGCCCGGCGGCCCGGCCCCGGCCGGGGAGAGCCCCGCGGCCGAGGCCCAGCCGCCGGTGGCCGACGACGGCACCGGTGCCGTGGTGGGCGGGGCGCGCCCGCGCCGCCGCCGGGCCGCCAGCCGCCCGGCCGGACCGCCGGCCAGCTGAGCCTCCCGAGCGTCCGGGGCCGTGTTCGACCCGGTCCCGGCCGCTCGGGTACGCTGGTCGAGTTGCACCGCCCCGGACCGGGTTGCCCGGTCCCGCGCAGGCGGAGCGGCCCGTCCAGCACCCGGCGCCCGCGCCGGGGTGCGACCAGGACGCAGCGCGGGACAGACAGCAGCGATCGAGGAGTTCAGTGGTGTACGCAGTCGTGAAGGCCGGGGGCCGGCAGCACAAGGTGGCCGTGGGCGACCGGTTCACGGTCAACCGTCTCGTGGGTGAGGCGGGCGACACCGTCACCCTCCCGGCCCTGCTCCTGGTCGACGGCGAGACCGTCACCAGTGACGCGCAGGCGCTGGCCGGCGTGACTGTGACCGGCGAGATCGTCGGCCACGGCAAGGGCCCGAAGATCCGCATCCACAAGTTCAAGAACAAGACGGGCTACCACAAGCGTCAGGGCCACCGTCAGCCGCTGACCGACGTGGTCGTCCGCGACATCACGAAGGGCTGACGACGACATGGCACACAAGAAGGGCGCCTCGTCCTCCCGCAACGGCCGCGACTCGAACGCCCAGCGCCTCGGCGTCAAGCGCTTCGGCGGCCAGGTCGTCAAGGCCGGCGAGATCATCGTGCGCCAGCGCGGCACCCACTTCCACCCGGGCCTGGGCGTCGGCCGCGGCGGCGACGACACGCTGTTCGCGCTGACCCCCGGTGCGGTCACCTTCGGCACCAGCCGGGGCCGCAAGACCGTCTCGATCACCACGGTCGAGGCCTGAACCCGTCGGGTTCGAGAGACAGCACGCGACGAGCGCACGGGCCGGCCGGCCCGTGCGCTCGTCGTCGTTGAGCGAGCAGTGAGCAGGTAGAGCAGAGATGGCCGCGTTCGTCGACCGCGTCGTCGTGCACGTCGCCGCGGGCAACGGCGGTCACGGCGTCGCGTCCGTGCACCGCGAGAAGTACAAGCCCCTCGGTGGCCCCGACGGCGGCAACGGAGGGGACGGCGGGGACGTCGTCCTCGAGGTGGACCCCCAGGTCCACACCCTCCTCGACTTCCACCACCGCCCGCACCAGAAGGCCGGCAACGGCCGGCCCGGCGCCGGCAGCCACCGGCACGGCGCGCGCGGCGAGGACCGGGTGCTGCGCGTCCCCGAGGGCACCGTCGTCAGCGTCGGCGGCGAGGTGGTGGCCGACCTCATGGGTGCCGGCACCCGCGTCGTGCTCGCGCACGGCGGCAGGGGCGGGCTGGGCAACGCCGCGCTGGCCAACCCCCGGCGCAAGGCCCCCGGCTTCGCGCTGCTCGGGGAGCCGGGGGAGGGCTTCGACGCCGTCCTCGAGCTCAAGAGCGTCGCCGACGTCGGGCTGGTCGGGTTCCCCTCGGCGGGCAAGTCCTCGCTGATCGCGGCGATGTCCGCGGCCCGGCCCAAGATCGCCGACTACCCGTTCACCACGCTGGTGCCCAACCTCGGCGTCGTCCGCGCCGGGGACGTCGTGTTCACGATGGCCGACGTCCCCGGGCTGATCCCCGGCGCGGCCGCCGGCAAGGGGCTGGGCCTGCAGTTCCTGCGGCACGTCGAGCGGTGCGCGGTGCTGGTGCACGTCGTCGACATGGCCACGCTCGAGCCGGGCCGCGACCCGGAGAGCGACATCGACGCCCTCACCGCCGAGCTGGCCGAGTACGGCGGCGAGGAGCTGGACCTGGTGGGCCGGCTGCGGTTCGCCGTCCTCAACAAGATCGACGTGCCGGACGGCCGCGAGCTGGTCGACCTCGTCCGCCCGGCGCTGGAGGAGCGCGGGCTGCGGGTGTTCCCGGTCAGCGCCGCGACGGGGGAGGGGCTGGCCGAGCTCGGCTACGCGCTGGGCGCCGCCGTCGAGCAGTACCGCGCGTCGCTGCCGGCGCCCGAGCCGGTCCGCATCACCCTGACGCCGCGCGCCGTCGACGACTCCGGGTTCACCGTCGCCTTCGACGCCGAGGACGAGGCCTACGTCGTCCGCGGCGTGAAGCCCGAGCGCTGGGTGCGGCAGACCGACTTCACCAACGACGAGGCGGTCGGCTACCTCGCCGACCGGCTCAACCGGCTCGGCGTCGAGGACGAGCTCGTGAAGCTCGGCGCGCAGGAGGGCGACACCGTCGTCATCGGCGACGTCGCGTTCGACTTCGCGCCCAGCCTGCCCGCCGGCACGCCGCTGGCCGAGGAGACCGCGGGTCTCGGCGGCCGCGGCACCGACAACCGCATCGACGCGCCGCACCGCGTGCGCGCGGCCGAGCGGCTGGCGGCGAAGAAGGCCCGCCGGGTGCCCTACGAGCTCACCGAGACCTGGACCGACGACGACCTGCCCGGCGGCGACCGCCCCGAGGGGGACGAGTGACCGCCCGCCCGCAGGTCGCCGGCGCGCCCCGGGTCGTCGTCAAGGTCGGGTCCTCGTCGCTGACCACGCTGCCGGGCGGGCTGGACGCCGACCGGCTCACCGCGCTGGTCGACGTCCTCGCCGCCGTGCGGGCGCAGGGCCGCGAGGTGGTGCTGGTGTCCTCCGGCGCGATCGCCGCGGGCCTGGCGCCGCTCGGCGTCGAGGGCCGGCCGCGGGACCTCGCGACGGCGCAGGCGGCGGCCAGCGTCGGCCAGCTGCGGCTGGTGCAGACCTACGCCGACGCCTTCGACCGGCACGGCGTCACCGTCGGGCAGGTGCTGTTGACCGCCGACGACCTCACCCGCCGCGGGCACTACCGCAACGCCCGGCAGACGCTGGAGCGGCTGCTCACCCTCGGCGTGATCCCGATCGTCAACGAGAACGACACCGTCGCCACCGACGAGATCCGCTTCGGCGACAACGACCGGCTCGCCGCCCTCGTGGCCCACGTGGCCGCCGCCGACGCGCTGGTGCTGCTGTCCGACGTCGACGGCGTCTACGACGGCGACCCGCGCACCGGCCCCGCGCAGCTGCTGGACAGCGTCCGCGGCCCCGGCGACCTCGCCGCGGTCACCCTCGGCACCGCCCGGCGCAACGGCGTCGGCACCGGGGGCATGGCCACCAAGGTCGAGGCGGCGCTCATCGCCTCGGGCGCGGGCGTGCCGGTCGTGGTCACCTCCACGCCGCAGGCCGCGGCCGCGCTGGCCGGCGAGCGGGTCGGCACGCTGTTCGAGCCCTCGGGCCGCCGTCCCTCGGGCCGGCAGTTCTGGCTGCGCTACGCCAGCCGGCCGCGCGGGCGGCTGGTGCTCGACGACGGCGCGGTGCGCGCGGTGCGCGAGCGGCACGCCTCGCTGCTGGCCGCCGGGGTCACCGGCGTCGACGGCGACTTCCTGGCCGACGACCCGGTCGAGCTCGTGGGGCCCGACGGCACCGTCGTCGCCCGCGGGCTGGTCGCCTACGACGCGCGGGAGATGCCGGCGCTGCTCGGCCGACGCACCACCGACCTCGACCCGGAGTACCGGCGCGAGGTGGTGCACCGCGACGAGATGGTGCTGGTCGGGCGGCCGCGGACGGCTGCGAGACTGCCCGGGTGACGATCCGCCCCATCCGCGAGCTCGGTGACCCCGTGCTCCGCACGCCCGCCGACGAGGTGCGGGCCTTCGACAAGGAACTGGCCGCCCTGGTCCGCGACCTCGAGGAGACCGTCGACCACCCCGGCCGCGCCGGGCTGGCCGCCCCGCAGATCGGGGTGAGCGCCCGGGTGTTCAGCTACAACGTCGACGGCGAGATCGGCCACCTGGTCAACCCGCGGGTCGTGGAGCTGTCGGGGGAGACCCAGGACGGCGACGAGGGCTGCCTGTCCATCCCGGGGCTCTGGGCGCCCACGGTGCGGGCGATGTCCGCCGTCGTCGAGGGCTTCGACGTGCACGGGGAGCCGCTGCGGCTGTCGGGCACCGGGCTCATGGCCCGCTGCCTGCAGCACGAGGTGGACCACCTCGACGGGAAGGTGTTCCTCGACCGGCTCGCCGGTGAGGCCCGCAAGGCCGCCCTGCGGGCGCTGCGCGACCGCTAGCCGGGCCGTACGGTCGGGTCCCGTGACCGACCTCGCCACCCGCGCCCGGACCCTCCTCGACCTGCACACCGCCCCGGAGATCCTCGTCCTCACCAACGTGTGGGACGTGGTGTCGGCGCAGGTGGTGGCCGCCACCGAGGGGGTGAAGGCCCTGGCCACCGCCAGCCACGGCATCGCCTCGACCTTCGGCTACCCGGACGGCGAGAACATCCCGCTCGACCTGCACCTGGACATGGTCGGCCGGATCACCGCCGCCGTGGACCTGCCGGTGAGCATGGACATGGAGGCCGGCTACGGCGACGCCGGCGAGACCGCCCGCCGCGCCATCGAGAAGGGCGTCGTCGGCGGCAACCTCGAGGACCAGATGAAGCCGCTCGACGAGGCCGTGGCCGCCGTCGAGGCGGTGGTGCGGGCCGGGCGCGACGCCGGCATCGACTTCGTGCTCAACGCCCGCACCGACGCCTTCGTCCGCGCCGGGCGCGACGCCGACCGCGGTGAGCTGGTCGCCGAGGCGATCCGCCGCGGGAAGGCCTTCCTCGAGGCCGGCGCCCCGGTCGTGTTCGTGCCCGGGCTGATCAAGCGCGAGGAGATCGAGACGGTCGTCGAGGGTCTGGGCCGCAACAGGCTGACCCTCATCAGCGTGCCCGGCCGGTCGCTGCCGGCCCGCGAGATGCAGGAGCTCGGCGTCGCCCGCGTCTCCACCGGCCCGTTCACCCAGCGGGTCGCGCTCACCGCGCTGCAGGACGCCGTCGTCGAGATGGTCGGCGGCGGCGTCCTGCCGCCCGGCACCCGCGCCCTCAACTGAACCGCGGGGTCACCGGCCGGCGGGGAGTGCCACCCCGCCGGCCGGGACCAGCAGGCCGCGGACGTCGAAGCGGGTCACCAGCTCGGGCGGGTGCGGCCGCCCCGCCAGGACCTCGTCGACCAGCGGCCCGATGACCTCACGGCCGTAGCGGTCGTACTGCTCGCGGGAGTCCCACACCTCGATCACCCGCAACCCGTCGGCGGTCGGCCAGGTCAGGTGCACCAGCCGTCCGTCGAACTCCCCACCGGTGCGCTCCAGCAGGAGCCGGTGCACGGTGTCGTACAGCTCCACCAGGTCGTACGACTCCGCCGGTGCGGTCACGTCCTCGATCACCGCCCAGACCATCTCGTCCCCCTCGACGAACTGAGCCCCGCGGTCAGATGGCGACGCCGGCGCGGGGGAGCACCAGGCCGCGGACCTCGAACTCGGTGGACACCGAGGCCGGGGGCTCCTGTCCCCGCAGCACCTCGGCGAACGCCGGCTCGATGACCTCCCGGTTCGCGCGCTCCAGGTCCTCCCGCGACTCCCACACGTCGATCGCCTGGAACCCGTCCGCGGTGGGCCGGACCAGGTGCAGCAGTAGGCCGTCGAAGGCCGGGCCGTTCCGCTCCAGCATCGCCGCGTGCACCGCGTCGTAGAGCTCGACCGGTGCGGACACGTCCGTGATCACGCCCAGGGTCATGACGTCCTCCTCACTCCCTCCCGGCGGCCGTCCGCCGCCGGCAGCCGTCGCGCGCCCTCGCCGGAGAGCCGGTGCACCGTCGCGGTGCGCCCGGTGACCAGCAGCAGGAGGTCACCCGTCGTGCCCTCGACCGGGGCGCCCTCGCCCAGCACGAGGTCGCTGTCGGTGGCCCGCAACTGCAGTCCGGCCAGCCGCTTCCGCGCCCGGAACGGGAAGCCCATGTCCCAGCCCCGCCGCGCCGCCACCGCCGCGGGGACCGGCGGGACCGGCCGCTCCCGGCCCAGCGGGACGGCGATGTCCTGCCCGTGCACGAGGACGTCGAGGAGCGGCTCGATCGGGGAGATGAACGGCGCCCGACGCCGCGAGCCGACCATCGCCCGGATCCGCCGGCCGTACTCGTCGTCGGGCAGCGGGCCGACGCGCAGCGCCGTGTCCCGGATGATCCGGTTGAAGCTGCCACCCGCCCGGATCGCCGGGACGACCAGGTCCCGGAGTCCCGTCTGCGCCAGCGTCAGGTGCGCCGCGACGTCGCGCACCCGCCAGGCCTCGCACAGGGACGGGGTCTCCCACTCGGCCGGCGACAGGTCGTCGAGCAGATCGGCCAGGCTCGCCCGCTGGGAGTCGGTCCAGCGCCACACGTCGTCGAGGTCCACGACGGCCCCCTCGGTGTTGGTAAGATGGTCTGACCATTCAGTCAGATCGTCTGACCAACGTCAAGGGGGATCGTGAGCGTCCGAGACGAGGTCCGGCAGGACGGGGACCGCCCGGGCCGGGAGCAGGGGCAGCAGAACCTGGCCCTGCTCTGCTTCTACCCGCACCGCGCGATGGAGGCCCGGCTGCTCACGACGATGGCGGCCGAGGGCTTCGACGACCTCACGCTCGCCCAGGGCCGCATCGCCGCCCGGATCGGCCCGGCCGGCACCCGGCTGACCGACCTCGCCGCGCAGGCGCTGGTGACCAAGCAGACCGCCGGCCACCTCGTCGACCAGCTCGAGCGGGCGGGCTACGTGCGCCGCGTGCCCGACCCCACCGACGCCCGCGCCCGGCTGGTGCAGATCGCCGAGCGGGGCCAGGAGCTGGTGGCGCTCGCCCGCCGGGTGGAGGCCGAGGTCGAGGCCGAGTGGACGGCGTACCTGGGGGAGGAGACCACGGCCCAGCTGCGGGCGGCGCTCACCCGGCTGCGCGAGGTGACCGACCCCTACCGCTGAGCGGCGGTGCAGCTGCCGCAGGTCCCGAAGACCTCCAGCTGGTGCTGCACGTCGGCGAAGCCGTGCTCGGCGGCGACCCTCGCGGCCCAGCGCTCCACCGGCGGGTCGGCGACCTCCACGGTGGTCCCGCACGAGCGGCAGACCAGGTGGTGGTGGTGCACCGGCGAGCAGCGCCGGTAGGCGGCCTCGCCGTCCTCGCCGCGCAGCACGTCGACCAGGCCGTCGTCGACCAGCGCCTGCAGGGACCGGTAGACGGTGGCCAGGCCGACCGCGTCGCCGCGCTCGCGCAGCAGGGCGTGCAGGTCCTGGGCGGTGCGGAACCCGTCGAGCTCCTCGAGCAGGGCCATGACCGCGGTCCGCTGGCGCGTCTGGCGGCGGACCGGCACCTCGGGCGCGCTCACGGCCGCTCCGTCCCGACCGGCGGCGGGGCGGCGTGCTCGGTGTGCTCGTCGTAGTGCACGCCCGTGCCGGTGCGGTGCGGCGCGTGCAGGTGCCCGTCGTGGTCGTAGTCGACGTGGTCGCCGTGCGGCACCGGGCGGTGCCCGCAGCCGTCGCCGTGCTCGTGCGGGTGCGCGGCGTGCACCTGCACCCGCCGCCCGTGCCGGCGCCGCGCCGTCGCCTCGCGCAGCGCCACCACCACCGTGACCAGCAGGAACAGGGCGATGGCCAGGAGCACGATCGTGCCGCCGGAGGGGGTGCCGGTGTAGTACGACGCCGCCGTCCCGGCGACGCTGACCACGACGCCGATCGCGCAGGCCAGGTACAGGGTGGCGCGGAAGCTGCGCCCGACCAGCTGGGCGACCGCGCTCGGCAGGATCATCAGCGCGCTGATCAGCAGCAGGCCGACCACGCGCATCGACAGCACGACGGTCGAGGCGACCAGCGCGGCCAGCACCACGTTGAGCGGCAGCACCGGCAGGCCGACCGCGCGGGCGTACTCCTCGTCGTCGCTGACCGCGTACAGCCGCTGGCCGAGCAGCCACACCACGGCGAGCACGACGACGGTGATGACGGCGAAGACGGCGACGTCGGCGGCGGTCGTCGTGGTGATCGCGCCGAACAGGTACGCGTCGAGGTTGGTGGCCTGCCCGCGCGGCGCCAGCGACAGCAGCACCACGCCGCCGGCGATGCCGCCGTAGAACAGCACCGCGAGGGCGACGTCGCCGCTGGTCCGCCCGCGCGCGCGGACCAGCTCGATGAGCACCGCGCCCAGCACGGCGGCGACCAGCGCCGTCCCCACCGGCGCGGTGGAGGTGAGCACCCCGATGCCGACGCCGGTCAGCGCGACGTGCCCGAGGCCGTCGCCGAGCAGCGACAACCGGCGCTGCACCAGGAAGACGCCGACGGCGGGCGCGACCAGGCCGACCATCAGCGAGGCCAGCAGGGCCCGCTGCATGAACCCGTACTCGAGCAGCTCCACGTCAGCGGCTCCCGTCGCGCACGCGGACGGCGTCCGGCGCCGGCCGCGGCTGGTCCAGGCGGTAGCCGCGGGCCGCCGGCTCGGCGGCCTCCTCGGGGTGGTGGCAGTCCGGGCCGGCGGGCCCGGCGCCGGCCAGCGGCCCGTCGTAGGTGAGCCGGCCGGAGTCGACGACGACCGCGCGCGAGAGCACGCCCGCGAGCGGGCCGGTCTCGTGGGTCACGACGACGAGTGTCGTCCCGGCGGCCGCGACGCGGGCCAGCACCGCGGCCAGCGCGGCCTGGCTGGCGGCGTCGACGCCGGCGGTCGGCTCGTCCATGACCAGCAGCTCCGGCTCGGCGGCCAGCGCCCGGGCCACCAGCACCCGGCGCTGCTGGCCGCCGGAGAGGGAGGCGACCGGGTCCTCGAGCCGGTCGGCGAGGCCCACGGCGTCGACCGCCTCGGCGACGGCGGCCCGGTCGCGCGGGCCGAGCCGGCGGAACAGGCCCAGCCGCGGCAGCCGGCCGACGCCGACCACCTCGCGCACGGTGGCCGGCATCGCGCCGCTGACGGTGTGCCGCTGCGGGACGTAGCCCACGCGCCCGCGCTCGCGCAGCCGGCCGACCGGCGCGCCGAGCACCTCGACCGTGCCGCCGAGGACGGTGGCCAGGCCCAGCACGCCGCGCATGAGGGTGGTCTTGCCCGACCCGTTGGAGCCGAGGACCGCCACGGCCTCGCCGCGCCGGACGGTCAGGCCGGCGTCGCGGACGATGGCCACGTCGCCGTAGCCGATCGTGGCGCCGGCCAGCCGGAGCGCGGCGTCGTTCATGCGCAGCCCTGTCCCTCCTGCAGCGTGGCGAGGTCCGCGCGCATGACCGCGAGGTAGTCGTCCCCGGCCGACTCGTCGGTGAGGCCCTCGAGCGGGTCGAGGACGGCGGTTCGCACACCGGCCTCCTCGGCGACGGTCTCGGCCACGGCGGGGTCGACGAGGGTCTCGGTGTAGACGGTCGTCACCCCGCGCTCCCGGACCAGCGTAGAGATCTCGGCCAGCTGCGCCGGGCTCGGCTCGGTCGACGGGCTCAGCCCGCTGACGCCGACCACGTCGAGGCCGTACCGCTCGCCGAGGTAGCCGAACGCGTCGTGCGCGGTGACCAGCGTGGTCACCGCGCAGTCGGCCAGGCCCTGCTCCATCTCGGCGTCGAGGGCCTCCAGGTCGGTGCGCAGCGCCGCGGCGTTCTCGCGGTAGGTGTCCGCGCCGTCGGGGTCGACGTCGGCGAGCCGGTCGGCCAGGGCGTCGCCGACGTCGGCCAGCCGGGTGGGGTCGAGCCAGAAGTGCGGGTCGACGGCCTCGCCGTCCTCGCCGGCGTGCTCGGCGTGCTCCTCCTCGCTCTCGCCCTCGTGGCCGTGCTCCTCGGCGGCCAGTGACAGGTCGGCGGCCTCGCCGGCGTCCCAGGCGGCGTCCCCGGCCTCGTCGACGGCCTCGTCGAGGCCGGGCTGGAAGCCGGCGAGGTAGACGACGAGGTCGGCCTCCGTCAGTGACGCGACGTCCTGCGGGGTGAGCTCCAGATCGTGCGGCTCGGCGCCCGGCGGGGTGAGCGACTCGACGTCGACGCGGTCGCCGCCGACCCGCTCGGCCGCCCACTGCAGGGGGTAGAAGGCGGCCTCGACCGAGACGCCGTCCGCGGCCGCGGCCTCGTCGTCCCCGGCGGAGCCGCACGCAGCCAGCAGCAGGGCGGTGGCGGCGGCGGTGGTCGCGGCGAGGACGCTCGTCGTCGTGCTCATGAGAACCATTCTCACACGGCGGCGGAGGTGCCTGGCCGGAGGGGGCGGCGCGTACCCTGCGGGGCGTGTCCGACGCCGCCGACCTGCCGCTGATCGGGGCCGCCGCGCTGCGCGCCCGCGCCGCGTCCCGCGTCCTGCGCACCCTCCCGACCGACGTCAAGGACGCCGCGCTCACCGCGATGGCCGAGGCGCTGGTCGAGCGGACCGACGAGGTGCTGGCCGCCAACGCCCGCGACGTCGCGGCCGCCGAGGCCGACGGCACGCCGGCGTCGGTGCTCGACCGGCTGCGGCTGGACGCCGGGCGGGTGGCCGGCGTGGCCGCCGCCCTGCGCGAGCTGGTCGCCCTGCCCGACCCGGTCGGCGACGTCGTCCGCGGCTCGCGGCTGCCCAACGGGCTGGAGCTGCGGCAGGTCCGGGTGCCCTTCGGCGTGGTCGGGATCGTCTACGAGGCCCGCCCGAACGTGACCGTCGACGCCGCCGGCCTGTGCCTCAAGAGCGGCAACGCGGCGCTGCTGCGCGGCTCGGCCTCGGCGTACCGCACCAACCTCGCGCTGGTCGCCGTGCTCATGGAGGCCGGCCAGAAGGCCGGGCTGCCCGAGGGCTCGGTCGAGCTGCTGCCGGCCGACCGCGCCTCGGTGGGCGAGCTGCTGTCCGCGCGCGGGCACGTCGACCTCGTCATCCCGCGCGGCGGCGCCTCGCTGATCCAGCGGGTGGTCCGCGAGGCGCAGGTCCCGGTGATCGAGACCGGCGTCGGCAACTGCCACGTCTACGTCGACGCCTCCGCCGACCCGGCGATGGCCGAGGCGGTCGTGCTCAACTCCAAGACCCACCGGGTGAGCGTCTGCAACTCCGCGGAGACGCTGCTCGTGCACCGCGACGCGCCCTTCCTCCCGCGGCTGCTCACCGCCCTCGCCGACGCCGGCGTGACCCTGCACGGCGACCAGGCGACGATCGACGCCGCCGCGCGGTCCGGTCTCCAGGCCGTCGTCCCGGCCACCGACGAGGACTGGGCCACCGAGTACCTGTCGATGGACATGGCGGTGCGCGTCGTCGACGACCTGCCGGCCGCGCTCGAGCACATCGCGCGGTGGGGGAGCGGGCACAGCGAGGCGATCGTCGCCGACTCCGCGTCGGCCATCGCCGCGTTCACCGCCGGCGTCGACGCCGCGGCCGTCCTGGTCAACGCCTCCACCCGTTTCACCGACGGTGGCGAGTTCGGCTTCGGCGCCGAGATCGGCATCTCCACGCAGAAGCTGCACGCGCGCGGGCCGCTGGGCCTGCCCGAGCTGACCAGCACCACCTACGTCGTCACCGGGAACGGCCACACCCGCTGATCCCGGACCTGGACCCGAGGAGCCGCATGCCCCGCCCGCCGACCGAGTCGCCGCACTTCTCCTCGGTGGCCGACGTCAGCAAGCGGCTGTCGACCGCCGGGTACCTGCCCGACGCGCAGATCGCGACGACGGTCTTCCTCGCCGACCGGCTGGGCAAGCCGCTGCTGGTCGAGGGCCCGGCGGGCACCGGCAAGACCGAGCTGGCCAAGGCGCTGGCCGCGGCCACCGGCTCGGAGCTGATCCGGCTGCAGTGCTACGAGGGCCTGGACGAGGCGCGGGCGCTGTACGAGTGGAACTACAAGAAGCAGCTGCTGCGGATCCAGGCGGCGCAGGGCGGGGACGGCGCGGACTGGGACACCGTCCACGACGACATCTTCGGCGAGGAGTTCCTGCTCTCCCGGCCGCTGCTGACCGCGATCCGGCGCACCGAGCCGACCGTGCTGCTCATCGACGAGACCGACAAGGCCGACGTCGAGGTCGAGGGCCTGCTGCTGGAGGTGCTCAGCGACTTCCAGGTGACGATCCCCGAGCTCGGCACGGTGACCGCGACCCGCCGGCCGACCGTCGTCCTCACCTCCAACGCCACCCGCGAGCTGTCCGAGGCGCTCAAGCGGCGCTGCCTGTACCTGTCCCTGGACTACCCCTCCGCCGAGCGGGAGCGGGAGATCGTGCTCTCCCGGGTGCCCGACCTCGCCCCCGGTCTGGCCGAGCAGCTGGTGCGCACCATCCGGGCGCTGCGGGCGATGGAGCTGAAGAAGTCGCCGTCGATCTCCGAGACCCTCGACTGGGCGCAGACGCTGCTCGAGCTCGGCCTGGACACCCTCGACGAGACGGCGGTGCGCTCGACGCTCGGCGTGGTGCTCAAGCACGCCAGCGACCAGGACCGCGCCGCCGCCGAGCTGCGGCTCAACTGATGTCCGCGCCGTCGGTGTCCCCCGGGGGACTGGCCGGTCACCTCGACGGCTTCGTGCGGGCGGTGCGGGAGGCCGGCATCCCGGTCGGGATCAGCCAGGCCGTCGACGCCGCGGAGATCCTCACCGTCGTCGACCTGCTCGACCGTGAGCAGCTGCGGCACGGGCTGGCGGCGGTGCTGCTGCAGCGCGCCTCGCAGCGCCCGGCCTACGACGTGCTGTTCGACCTGTGGTGGCCGCTGTCGGACCGGCCCGCTCCCGGCCCCACCGGCGACGCGGACCCCGCCGACGGCGAGCCGGACGCCGACGACGGCTCGACCCTGGACCTGCCCGACGGGCACGGCGACGGCGACGAGCGCGACCTGGCGCAGCGGATGCGCGAGCAGCTGGCCCGGCTGCTGCTCGAGGGCGACGACGAGGCGCTGCGCCGGTTCGCCCGCCAGGCGGTCGAGCAGCTCGGGCGGGCGCCGGCGTCGCCGTCGGGGCAGTCCTACTTCGGCTACCGAGTGATGCGCGCGCTGTCGCCGGACACGCTGGTCACGCAGCTGCTGGCCGGGCTGCTCGGCGACGGCGGCCGCGGCGGGCTGGCCGAGCAGGTGGCCCGGCAGACCGTCCGCGAGCGGCTGGCCGCCTTCCGCACCGCCGTCGACGCCGAGGTGCGCCGCCGGGCCGCGGCCGACCGCGGGCGCGACCGGGTGGCCAGGAGCGCGGTGCGGCCGCTGGCCGAGCAGGTCGACTTCCTGCGCGCCCAGCAGTCCGACCTCGCCGAGCTGCGGCGCGCGGTGGCGCCGCTGGCCCGCCGGCTCGCGGTGCGGCTGTCCGCGCGGCGGCGGATGGGCCGCCAGGGCCGGCTGGACTTCCGCAAGACGGTGCGCGCCTCCCTCGGGACCGGCGGGGTGCCCGTGGTCACCCACCACCGGCCGCGCAAGGTGCACAAGCCCGAGCTGGTCGTGCTCTGCGACGTCAGCGGCTCGGTGGCCGGGTTCAGCCACTTCACGCTGATGCTCACCCAGGCGCTGCGCGAGCACTTCTCCGGCGTCCGCGCGTTCGCCTTCGTCGACTCCACCGACGAGGTGACCCGGTTCTTCCGGCCCGGCGCCGACGTCGCCGGCGCCGTCGCGCGCATCGGCCGCGAGGCCGACGTCGTCGCCTTCGACGGGCACAGCGACTACGGCAACGCCCTGGAGGTGTTCGCCGACCGCTGGCCCACCGCCGTCGGGCCGAAGACCTCGCTGCTGGTGCTCGGCGACGGGCGGACCAACTACCGCCGGCCCGGCCTGCCGGTGCTCGCCGACCTGGTCCGCCGCGCCCGCTTGGCGCACTGGCTCAACCCGGAGCCGCGGCGGCTGTGGGGGAGCGGCGACTCCGCCGCCGACCGCTACGGCGAGGTCATCGACATGGTCGAGTGCCGCAACGCCACCCAGCTGGCGGAGTTCGTCACCACGCTCTGACACCACCCGGTCACGGCGACACGCCCGGGGGACCCCTCTTCGAGACCGCTCGTAACCGGTGGCCGGGTGGGCCGTTGGTCAGCGCGGGCACCGAGGCGCGACGCGGTGCCCGGCCCGTGCTCCCGTCGTCGCGGTCGGGAGCGCGGGCGGCGCGACCGACGGCACGGGGGTGCCGGTCGCGACCGGGACGGTCCCGTCCCGACGGCCGGGGGCGGAGGCGCCCCGCGCCCGGCCGTCCGGGACCCGGTCCGCCGGGTGCAGCCGGGCCGCCCGTCCGGCGCCCGGATAGGCTCGATCGGTGGCGGGAACCCGGATCGGCGTGATGGGTGGGACGTTCGACCCCATCCACCACGGCCACCTGGTCGCCGCCAGCGAGGTGGCCGGGCTGTTCGGTCTGGACGAGGTGGTCTTCGTCCCCACCGGCCAGCCGTGGCAGAAGACCGAGCGCGAGGTCAGCCCCGCCGAGGACCGCTACCTCATGACCGTCATCGCCACCGCCTCCAACCCCCGGTTCTCGGTCAGCCGCGTCGACGTCGACCGCGAGGGCCCGACGTACACGATCGACACGCTCACCGACCTGCACGCCCAGCGTCCCGACGCCGAGCTGTTCTTCATCACCGGCGCCGACGCGCTGGCGCAGATCCTCAGCTGGCGGGACAGCGACCGGTTCCTCCGGCTGGCCCACTTCATCGGGGTCACCCGCCCCGGGTTCGCCCTCGCCGACGGGCACCTGCCCGAGGGTGCGGTCAGCCTGGTCGAGGTCCCGGCCCTGGCGATCAGCTCCACCGACTGCCGCGACCGCGTGGCCCGCGGCATGCCGGTCTGGTACCTCGTGCCCGACGGCGTGGTGCAGTACATCGAGAAGCGCGGCCTGTACCGCGCCGGCGGCCGGCGCTCGCCGGGCCCGCGCGTCGACCGGCCCACCTACGACCGCCCCCCGGCCACCCCCGCGCCCGCGGACCCGGCCGCCCCCGACCCCACTGACCCACCGTCTGCCCACCTCCGGGAGGTGCCCCGATGACCGCCTCCGCCGAGGCCCGGGAGACCGCGCTGCTCGCCGCCCAGGCCGCCGCGGACAAGCTCGCCACCGACGTCTCGATCGTCGACGTCAGCGACCGCCTGGCCATCACCGACGCGTTCGTGCTCGCCGCGGCGCCCAACGAGCGCCAGGTGCAGGCGATCGTCGACGAGGTCGAGGAGCGGCTGCGCCGGCACGGCGTGAAGCCGGTCCGCCGCGAGGGCGTCGCCGAGGCCCGCTGGGTGCTGCTGGACTTCGTCGACGTCGTGGTGCACGTCCAGCACGCCGAGGAGCGCGCCTACTACGCCCTCGAGCGGCTGTGGAAGGACTGCCCGACCATCCCGTTCGTCGACCGCGCCGCCCCGCCCGCCGCCGACGGCGCGCCCGCCGCGACCGGCACGCTGTCCACCGACGACGTCGACCCGGGCAGCGCCGACCCGGTCCCGCTGGCGCCCGACCCGACCGAGCACCCCACCGAGGACGACCTCACCGACGACGAGCTCGCCGACGAGGACGCCCTCGAGGGCGACCCGCTCCAGGAGGACGCCCTCGGCGGCGCCGCCGACGGGGACGCGGGGACGACCGGCCGGTGACGGCCCCCGCCGCCCTCGACCTGCCGGTGCCCCGGCTGGTCGTCTGGCGGCACGGGCGGACCGAGTGGAACGCCACCGGGCGCTTCCAGGGCCAGATGGACCCGCCGCTGGACGCGGAGGGCCGCGCCCAGGCCGCCCGCACCGCGCCGCACCTGGTGGCCGCCGGGCTGGCGGCGGGGACGACCGTCGTCGTCGCCAGCGACCTGGTCCGCGCCGCGGACACCGCCACCGCGCTGACCGGCCTGCTCGGCGTGCCGCTGCGGCTGGACGAGCGGCTGCGCGAGCACGGGCTGGGCTGCTGGGAGGGGCTCACCCGCGCCGAGGTCGCCGAGCGCCACCCCGAGCAGTACGCCGACTGGCTCGCGGGCCGGCCGGTGCAGGGCCGCGGCGGCGAGGAGGCCGCCGACGTCGCCCGCCGGGCGCTGGCCGCCCTGCGCGACCTGCCGCCGGCCGAGGTGGCCGTCGTCGTCACCCACGGCGGGACCGCCGGCCGGCTCGTCGAGGCCCTGCTCGAGCTCGGCCCGCAGCACCGGCGGGTGTTCGGGCCGCTGGCCAACTGCGGCTGGAGCGAGCTGGCCCGCCAGGGGGACCGGTGGCGGCTGATGCGGCACAACGCCGTCGTGGCCGCCCTGCCCGGCCGGGTCGAGGGACCGGCCGCAGGCGTCCCGGCCGACGCCGCGGCCACCCCGGAGGGGGCCGCGCCCCCGCCGGCCCAGGACGCCGACGCGGTCACCTGAGGACACCCGCGCGACGCCGGCCGTCCGCCTGCGCGTCGGCCGCTGACCTGCGGCGGGCTAGCCTCCCCTGGTGTCCGTCGCCGTGGTCACCGACTCCACGGCCTACCTGCCGTCCGACCTCGTCGCGCGGTACGGCATCGAGGTGGTCCCGCTCTACGTCGTGCTCGCCGGGCACTCCGGCCGGGAGGGCGCCGAGATCACCCCGGAGGACGTCGCCCGGGCGCTGACCTCCCGCGGCCAGCACGTCTCGACCTCGCGGCCCACCCCGGGCGACTTCGTCGCCGCCTACCGCCGCCGGCTCGCCGAGGGCGCCGACCGGGTGGTGTCGGTCCACCTGTCCGCCGAGCTGTCGAGCACCTGGGACGCCGCCCGGATGGCCGCCGCCCAGGTCGGGGAGCACCTCGTCACGGTCGTCGACTCGCGGTCGACGGCGATGGGCACCGGCTTCCCCGTCCTCGCCGCCGCCCGTGCCGCGGCCGAGGGCGCCTCCGCGGCCGAGGTCGCCGCCGTCGCCGCCCGGACCGCCGCGCGCACCCGCACGCTGTTCGTCGTCGACACCCTCGAGCACCTGCGCCGCGGCGGCCGCATCGGCTCGGCCGCCTCGCTGCTGGGCACCGCGCTGGCGGTCAAGCCGGTCCTGCACGTGGCCGAGGGGCGGGTCGTGCCGCTGGAGCGGGTGCGCACCTCCGCGCGCGCCCTCGCCCGGCTGGTGAAGCGCGCGGAGGAGGCCGCCGGCGGTCCCGGTGCCTCCCTGGCCGTCCACCACCTGGCCGCACCCGAGCGCGCCCAGCGCCTGGCCGCCGAGCTGCAGCGCGCCGTGCCCGAGGTGCGGGAGCTGCACGTCAGCGAGCTCGGGGCGGCGGTCGGCGCGCACGTCGGGCCGGGCGCGGTCGGCGTCGTGGTGACCCCGGCGGACGGGGACTGAGGGAGGGGCGGACACGGGGCGCAGCGTGCACCCGGCCACCGCCGGAGCGCCCACGCCCGTCCACAGCCCGCACCGCCGTCCACAGCTCCCGCGGACCGGTCCTCCCGGGCGGGTGGGCTGCCTAGCGTCCGCCGCGTGCGCCTGCCCTCCCGCCCCGACCCCGCCGCCGACGTCATCCGTGCCCGCCTCCGGGTGCTGCTCGACGAGGGCCGGCGCTCGGGCTGGCTGCCCGACGACGACCCACTCGAGTCCCCGCCGCGCACCGGCGTCGCCCTCCTGCGCCGCCCGGAGTCCCGCGGGGACCGGGTCGACGACCTCGACGACCTCGATGGCGACCGCGACGACGACCCGGACGACGACGCGGCGGACGAGGCGGACGGGCGGCTGCCGGGCGGGCTCGGCCGGCACCGGGCGCCGGGGCGCGCGGTGCGGGTGGACCCCGGCCGGCGCGGCAGCGCGGCGCTGTGGCTGACCGGCCTGGTGGCGGCGCTGCTGCTCGCCGGGTGGACCTGGTTGCAGCAGCCGGAGGTGGAGCCGGCGCCGGAGGCCGTCCCGGCCGTCGACACGGAGCCCACGCCCGCGGAGGTGGCCGAGGCCCGCACGACGGTCGTCGTCTCGGTGGTGGGCCTCGTCGTCACGCCCGGCCTGGTGACGTTGCCCGAGGGCGCCCGCGTCGCGGACGCGGTGGCCGCGGCCGGCGGCCTCCTGCCCGACGCCGACCCCGCCTCGGTCAACCTGGCCGCGGTCGTGAGCGACGGGCAGCAGGTCGCCGTCGGCGTCCCCGGCGTGGCCGCCGGGCCGGCCGGCGGAGGAGCCGCCCCGGCCGGCCCGCTGGACCTCAACGCCGCCACGGTCGCCGACCTCGACGCCCTGCCCGGCATCGGCCCGGTGCTCGCCCAGCGCATCGTCGACCACCGCGGGCAGCACGGCCGGTTCACCAGCGTCGAGCAGCTCGACGACGTCCCGGGCATCGGCCCGGCCGTCTACGGCGAGCTGGCCGACCTGGTCCGGGTGTGAGCGTCTCCCCGGACCGGCGCTGGTCGTGGCTGGACCTGCGCCTGGTCCCGGCCGCCGCGGCTGCCTGGGCGGTCACCCTCGCCGCCGGCCCGCTGTCGCCCCCGGTCCTGCTCGTGCTGGCCGGCGCGGCCTCGCTCGGGGCGGTGCTGCTCGTCCGGCACCGGGGACGGGCCGGCGTCCTCGTGCTCCTCGCCGTGCTCGCCGCGGTGGCCACCACCGCGACCGTCGCCGCTGTCCGCGGTGCCGCCCGCGCCGCCTCCCCGCTCGCCGACGTCGCGGCCGGCCGCACGATCGACGTGGTCCTGGAGGTCGACGGCGACCCGCGGCGCGTCGCCGGCGTCGGCGCGCCCCGGCTGGTCCTGGACGTCACGGTCACCGCGCTGACTGACCCGGCGGCCACGGTGTCGCTGACCGCCGGCGCCGTGCTGTTCGCGCCGGCGGAGGAGTGGACCGGCGTGCTGCCCGGGCAGGTGGTGCGCACGCGGGTGGCGGTGGCGACCGCGCCCGCCGCCGACGGCGTCGTCGCGCGGCTGTCGGCGCGCGGCCCGCCGGAGCCGGTCGAGGGGCCGTCCCGGCTGCAGCGCGCCGCCGGTGCCGTCCGCGACGGGCTGGCCGCCTCCGCCCGGCGCGTGCTGCCCGGACCCGCGGACGGGCTGCTGCCCGGCCTGGTCGTCGGCGACACCCGGGGCCTGGACCCGGTGCTGGAGGAGGACTTCCGCCGCGCCGGCCTGTCCCACCTCACCGCGGTCTCCGGCGCCAACGTGGCGATCGTCCTCACCGGCGTGCTCGCGCCGCTGCGCCGGCGGGCGGTCGACCGCCGGGTGCAGGCGGTCGTGGCCCTCGTGGTCCTCGCCGGCTTCGTGGTGCTGGTCCGGCCAGACGCCAGCGTCCTCCGCGCGGCGGCCATGGGCGCGGTCACCCTCCTGGCGCTGGCCTCCGGCCGGGCGCGGGCAGCGGTCCCCGCGCTGGCCGCATCGGTGGCGGTGCTCCTGCTGCTCGACCCGCGCCTGGCCCGCGACGCCGGCTTCGCCCTGTCGGTCGCGGCGACGGCGGCGATCGTGCTGCTGGCGCCCCGCTGGTCGCGCCGGCTGCAGCGGCGGGGTTGGCCGCGCACGCCCGCCGACGCGGTGGCGGTCGCCGCGGCCGCCGGGCTCGCCACGGCCCCGCTCGTGGCGGGCCTGTCCGGGCTGGTCAGCCCGGTGTCGCTGCCGGCCAACCTGGTCGCCGCGCCCGCCGTGGCGCCGGCGACGGTGCTCGGCCTGCTGGCGGCCGTCGTGGGGCCGGTCGTGCCGGTCGCGGGGGACGGGCTCGTGTGGCTGGCGGGCTGGCCGGTGCGGTGGCTGGTCGCCGTGGCGCAGACTGCGGCCGCCCTCCCCGACGGCGCGACCGGCTGGCCGGCCGGCACCGGCGGCGCGCTGCTGCTGACCGTCCTGTTGCTCGCCGCCGGGCTGGCGCTGTGGCGGTGCCGGCGGCTGCGCCCGCTGGGACTGGCCGCGCTGCTCGGGCTGGTGCTGCTCGGCTGGCCGCTGCGCCAGGTCGCCGACGGCTGGCCGCCGCCGGAGACCGTGCTGGTCGCGTGCGACATCGGGCAGGGCGACGCGCTGGTCCTCCCGACCGGCCCGGGCGAGGCCGTGCTCGTCGACGCCGGCCCGGACGTGGGCCCGGTCGACCGCTGCCTGGACCGGCTGGGCGTCGACCGGCTGCCGCTGGTGCTGCTCTCGCACCTCGACGCCGACCACGTCGGCGGGCTGGCCGGCGCGCTGGACGGGCGGGAGGTCGGCGTCCTCGCCACCGGCACGCTGTCCCCGGCCGACGACCGCGCCGGCGACCTGGCCCGCGCCGCCGCCCGGGCCGGGGCTCGCCGCGAGGTCCTCGTCCCCGGTGACCGCCGCACCGTCGGCGGCGCCCGGCTCGAGGTGCTGGCGCCGCCGCCGGAGATCGCGACCGCCGCGGCCGAGCCCAACGACCTCTCGCTGGTCGTGCGGGTCACCGTGCGCGGCGTGCGGGTGCTGCTCACCGGGGACCTGAGCGCGGCCGCCGAGCAGCGGGTCCTCGACCGGGGCGTGGACCTGCGCGCCGACGTGCTCAAGGTCCCGCACCACGGCAGCGCCGACGCCGACCCGGCCTTCCTCGCCGCGACCGGCGCCCGGGTGGCGCTGGTCAGCGTCGGCGCGGACAACACCTACGGGCACCCGGCGCCGCGGCTGCTGTCGCTGCTGGCCCGGGACGGGATGCGGGTGCACCGCACCGACCGGGAGGGCGACCTCGCCGTCGTCGGGTCGGCGGGGGAGTGGGGCGTCGCCGCCCGCGGCGCTCCGGGGGCACGGGCCGGGGCGGTGCACCCCGGCGACGACGGCGTGCCGGGCGGACCCGCGGTGCGGCGGGACCGTCGGCGGGCCGTGACACCATCGGGGCGTGGCAGCGGCACCCCCGGCACCGACCTCCCGCCTGCGGGCCGTCGTCGGCGAGGAGGAGCTGCTGCGCTCCCGCGCCGTGGCCGCCGTGCGGGCCGCCGTCCTCGAGCGCCACCCCGCCGCGGAGGTGCACGAGCTGGTCGCCGCAGGCCTGCCGGTCGGTCAGCTCGCCGACGTGCTGGCGCCGTCGCTGTTCGGCGAGCACCGGCTGGTCGTCGTCGGCGGCGTGCACGAGGCCGCGAGCGCCCTCGTCGACGCCCTGACCGGCTACTGCAAGGACCCCGACCCGGACCTCACGCTGGTCGTCGTCCACCACGGCGGCAAGCGCAACGAGGCGCTGGTCAAGGCGTTCACCGCGGCCGGCGCGGCGCTGGACGAGTGCGCCAAGATCTCCTCGCCCGGCGACCGGGCGGCGTTCGTCCGCAACGAGGTGCGTGCGGCCGGCGGCCGGATCACCCCCGACGCGGTGGTCGCCCTGGTCGACGCGGTCGGCGCGGACCTGCGGGCGCTGTCGTCGGCGGCCACGCAGCTGGTCGCCGACTTCGGCGGGACCATCGACGCCGACGCCGTCGCCCGGTTCCACCGCGGGCAGGCCGAGGTCACCGGCTTCACCGTCGCCGAGAAGGTGCTGGTGGGGGACCGCCAGGGTTCGCTGGAGACGCTGCGCTGGGCGCTGGACCGCGGCGTCGCGCACGTGCTCATCGCCGACGCGATCGCCGACGGCATCCGCACCGCGGCCCGGGTCACCTCGCTGAACACCTCCAACACCGGGGACCTCGCCCGGGCGCTCAAGCTGCCGCCGTGGAAGGTGAAGAAGGCGCAGACGCAGGCCCGCGGCTGGAGCATCGAGGGGCTGCAGCAGGCGATCGGGGTGGCCGCCGAGCTCAACGCCGACGTCAAGGGCGTGGCCGCGAGCGCCGACTACGCGCTCGAGCGGGCCATCCGCCGGATCGTCGACATCCGCACCACCACCGGCCGCGGCCGGGCCCGCGCCGGCTACTGAGCGCCCGTCCCGGCCGGGACGCGCCCCGGAGAGCGACGGGCCCCCGTCCTCCGGAGCGGAGGACGGGGGCCCGGGAGCGCTGGGACGCAGCTCAGCGGCTGGTCAGCTGCTTGGCCATGCCCGACTTGCGGTTGGCGGCCTGGTTCTTGTGGATGATGCCCTTGCTGGCGGCCTTGTCGAGGGCCTTGCTGGCCTTCTGCAGCGCCGTGGTCGCGGCCTCGGTGTCGCCGGCGGCGGCGGCCTCGCGGAAGCGGCGGACGGCCGTCTTCAGGGCGGACTTGACGGCGACGTTGCGCTGACGCGCCTTCTCGTTCGTCTTGTTCCGCTTGATCTGGGACTTGATGTTCGCCACGCGTGAGCCTCGGTGTCTCGCAGGAGGGAAAGGGTCTGTCGGTGCGTCCGGACGGCATGCGTCAGCGGACCGGCCTGCCAGGTTACCAGCGTGCGGCGCGCCGTCCCAACCCGGCCGCGGGGACCCCTCCCCGGCACGGTGCTCCACCGCGGTGCCCCGTCGTGGGACGATGGCGGCACTGTGACGACTCCCGCTGCCACCGATCCCACCCGGATCCGGAACTTCTGCATCATCGCCCACATCGACCACGGCAAGTCGACGCTGGCCGACCGGATGCTCGAGGTGACCGGGATCATCGAGGCGCGGCAGATGCGCGCGCAGTACCTCGACCGGATGGACATCGAGCGCGAGCGCGGCATCACCATCAAGGCACAGAACGTGCGCCTGCCCTGGAAGGTCGGGGACACCGAGTACGTCCTCGACATGATCGACACCCCGGGCCACGTCGACTTCACCTACGAGGTGTCCCGGTCGCTGGCCGCCTGCGAGGGTGCGGTCCTGCTGGTCGACGCCGCGCAGGGCATCGAGGCGCAGACCCTGGCCAACCTCTACCTGGCCCTGGAGAACGACCTCACGATCATCCCGGTCCTCAACAAGATCGACCTGCCGGCCGCCCAGCCGGAGCGGTACGCCGCGGAGATCGCGCACATCATCGGCTGCGAGCCCGAGGACGTCCTCAGGGTCAGCGGCAAGACCGGCGAGGGCGTGCCGGAGCTGCTGGACGCGATCGTCGCGCAGATCCCCGCCCCGGAGGGCGACGCCGAGGCCCCGGCCCGCGCGATGATCTTCGACTCGGTCTACGACATCTACCGCGGCGTCATCACCTACGTCCGCGTCGTCGACGGGCGGATCTCCAGCCGCGAGCGCATCCGGATGATGTCGACCGGCGCCACCCACGAGCTGCTCGAGATCGGCGTCATCTCGCCCGAGCCCAAGCCGGTCGACGGCCTCGGCGTCGGCGAGGTCGGCTACTTCATCACCGGGGTGAAGGACGTCCGCCAGTCCCGCGTCGGCGACACCGTCACGCTGCAGCACCGCCCGGCCGCCGAGCCGATCGGCGGCTACAGCGACCCCAAGCCGATGGTCTACTCCGGCCTCTACCCGATCGACGGCAGCGAGTACCCGCTGCTGCGCGAGGCGCTGGACAAGCTGCTGCTCAACGACGCCGCGCTGACCTACGAGCCGGAGACCTCGGCGGCCCTCGGCTTCGGCTTCCGCGTCGGCTTCCTCGGCTTGCTCCACCTGGAGATCGTCCGCGAGCGGCTCGAGCGCGAGGCCGGCATCAGCCTCATCTCCACCGCGCCCAACGTCGTCTACCGGGTGGTCATGGAGGACGGCACCGAGCACACCGTCACCAACCCCAGCGACTGGCCCGAGGGCAAGATCGACAAGGTCTACGAGCCGGTCGTCAACGCCACGATCATCGCGCCCAGCGACTACACCGGCGCCATCATGGAGCTGTGCCAGAGCCGGCGCGGCCAGCTCGGCGGCATGGACTACCTCAGCGAGTCCCGCGTCGAGCTGCGCTACATGCTGCCCCTCGGCGAGATCATCTTCGACTTCTTCGACGCCCTGAAGTCGCGCACCCGCGGCTACGCCAGCCTCGACTACTCCGAGGCCGGTGAGCAGGAGTCCTCGCTGGTCAAGGTCGACATCCTGCTGCAGGGCGAGGCCGTCGACGCGTTCAGCGCCATCGTCCACAAGGACAAGGCGTACGGCTACGGCGTGATGATGGCCGGCAAGCTGCGCGAGCTCATCCCGCGGCAGCAGTTCGAGGTGCCCATCCAGGCCGCCGTCGGCTCCCGGGTGATCGCCCGCGAGACCGTCCGCGCCATCCGCAAGGACGTCCTCGCCAAGTGCTACGGCGGTGACATCACCCGCAAGCGGAAGCTGCTGGAGAAGCAGAAGGAGGGCAAGAAGCGGATGAAGATGGTCGGCCGCGTCGAGGTCCCCCAGGAGGCGTTCGTCGCCGCGCTCTCCACCAACGAGCCCTCAGCCGCGAAGAAGTGAGCGGCCGGCTCCTCGCCGTCTGCGTCTCCGGCTCCGACCTGCTCCCGCTCCCCGGGCGCCGGCCCGACCGCAGCGGCATCGACAAACGGCCGCGGCCCGGCCGTGTCGCCGTCGGCGAGCTGGGCCTGGACGGCGACGTCCAGGTCAACCGGAAGTACCACGGCGGGGAGGGGCAGGCGGTCTACGCCTACGCCCAGGAGGACGCCGACTGGTGGGCCACCGACCTCGGCCGCGACCTGGCGCCGGGCCGCTTCGGCGAGAACCTGCGCACGGCGGGTGTGGACCTCACCGAGGCGGTCATCGGCGAACGCTGGCGGGTCGGGACGGCGCTGCTCGAGGTGACCGCGCCGCGCATCCCGTGCGCCAACTTCGCCCGCTTCTGGGACGTCCCGGACCTGGTCAAGCGGTTCACCGCGCACGGCGCCACCGGCGCCTACCTGCGGGTGCTCGAGACCGGCGACGTCGGCGCGGGGGACGAGGTCACCGTCGTCGACCGGCCGGAGCACGGGGTCACCGCCGGCCTGGCCTTCCGCGCGCTCACCACCCAGCGCTACCGGATCGGCCAGCTCGAGCCCGCGCTGGCGTCGTTCCCGGTCAAGGACCAGCCCAAGCTCGCCGCGCGGATCGCCGCGAGGGCCGCCGCCCCGGCCTGACCCGGGGCGCGCGCTACCGTGCCCGCGCCGGCAGCCGGCCGGCACGGACGGGGAGGACGACGATGGTGCTGCGCCGTGCTGCCGCGACGGCGGCCGGGCTGGTGGTCGCGGTGTCCGCGCTGGCCGGCTGCGGCGGGAGCGAGCCGGAGGAGTCCGCCTCCGACCTGCTCGCCCGCGCGAAGACCACGCTCGACGAGACGGAGTCGCTGCACTTCGTGCTGACCAGCGAGGGCGCCCCCACCACCGGCACCGCGCTGGTCGGCGGCGAGGGCGACGTCCTCCGCCCGGCCTCGTTCGAGGGCACGCTGCAGGTGCTGGCCGTCGGCTCGGCGCTCGACCTCGCCGTCGTCTCGGTCGACGGCACCGTCTACGCGCAGCTGCCGTTCACCAGCGGCTACAGCGTCGTCGACCCCGCGCAGTTCGGCTTCGGCGACCCCGGCGCGCTGCTGGACCCCGACACCGGCATCTCGCAGCTGCTCGCCCAGGCCGACGCCGCCGAGCTGGGGGAGGAGCGCCGCGTCGACGGCGAGGTGGTGCGCGAGGTGACCGCGGAGATCCCCGGCGACCTGGTCGAGCAGGTGCTCACCAGCGAGGACCCGAGCCAGCCCGTCGAGGCCCGCTTCTCCGTGGCCCCCGAGTCGGGTGAGCTGCGCCGCGCCGAGCTGACCGGCCCGTTCTACGCCGCCGACCAGGACGCCACCTTCACCCTCGAGCTCTCCGACCCCGGCGACGATGTCGAGATCACCGCACCGCCTGTCGGCTGAGTCCCGGGCGCCCGCGGTCCCGGGGCTGCCGCTGGTCGTCCTCGCCACGCTGGCGGTGCTGGTCACCGCGGCCGACACCTACGTCGTCGTCCTGGCCCTGCCGGACATCCTCGCCGGGGTCGGCGTCGGCATCGACGAGCTGCAGCGGGCGACGCCGATCGTCGGCGGCTTCCTGCTCGGCTACACCGCCACGCTGCCGCTGCTGGGCCGGCTGGCCGACCTGCGCGGCCGGGTGCCGGTGCTGGCCGGCTGCCTGCTGCTGTTCGCGCTGGGCTCGCTGCTGACCGCGACGGCGACCGACCTCGGCCCGGCCGTCGCCGGCCGCGGCCTGCAGGGCGTGGGCGCCGGCGGGCTGGTCCCGGCCACGCTGGCGCTGGTCGCCGACCGGTGGCCGCCCGAGCGCCGGGCAGTGCCGCTGGGCGTCGTCGGCGCGGTGCAGGAGGCCGGTGCGGTGCTCGGCCCGCTGGCCGGCGCCGCGGTGCTCGCGGTCAGCGACTGGCGGGCGGTCTTCTGGCTGAACCTGCTGCTCGGGCTGGTGCTCGCCGCGGGGGTGGTGCTCACCGGCAGCGGCCGGCGGCCCGACCCCGTCGGCCTGGTCCTGCTGCTGCTCTGCGGCGCCGCCGCGGGCCTCCAGCTGGCCGAGCCGGCCGCGCTGGCCGAGGACGTCACCCTCGGCCTGGCCTGGGTGCCGCTGGCCGACGGCGTGACGGCCTCGACGCCGCTGGTCCTCGTCGCGGTCGCCGCCGGGCTGGCGCTGGTGGCGCGCAGCCTGGCGCACCCCGCCGGCGCGGTGCTGCCGCTGCGCGGGGTGCCGCGGCTGGTCCGGGAGGTCGACGTGCTGGGCTCGCTGCTCGCCGTCGTCGCGCTGGGGGCCCTGGTGTGGGCGTTCGCCGCGGCCGACCCGGCCACCGAGGTCGTCGCGTACGGCCCGGTGCTGCTGCCGGTCGCCGCGCTGGCCGCCGCCGGCTTCTGGCTGCACGAGCGGCGCGCGCCCGACCCGGTGCTGCCGCTGGGCGCGCTGCGGCCGCCCGGCGCCTGGGGTGCGCTGCTGGTGAACCTGCTGGTCGGGGTGGCGCTGGTGGCCGCGCTGGTCGACGTCCCGCTGTTCGCCCGCGCGACGACGACGCCCGGCGACCAGCTCGGCGCCGCGCTCGTGCTGGTGCGGCTGCTGGTCGCGGTCCCGGTGGGCGCGGTCGCCGGCGG
Source organism: Geodermatophilus sp. SYSU D00879 (assembly GCF_054050375.1). Taxonomy (NCBI): domain Bacteria; kingdom Bacillati; phylum Actinomycetota; class Actinomycetes; order Geodermatophilales; family Geodermatophilaceae; genus Geodermatophilus; species Geodermatophilus sp. SYSU D00879. Next base: position 26,903 of record NZ_JBJGZF010000022.1, on the reverse strand, counting down.
CTGGCTGTGCCGGGTGCTGCCCCCGCGGGTGGTCGCGGCCGGCGGCACGGTGCTGGCGGCGCTCGCGCTGTGGGCGATGACCGGCTGGGGCGAGACGTCGCTGGACCGGTGGTGGTCCACGGTCGTGCTGCTGGCCGCCGGGCTGGGGTTCGGCCTGGCGATCGCGCCGGTCAACGCGGTGCTGCTGGCGGTCACCGGGCCGGCCGTGCACGGCAGCGCCAGCGCGCTCGCCGTCGTCGCCCGGACCGTGGGCATGCTGGTCGGGCTGTCGCTGCTCACCGCGGTGGCACTCCGCCGGTTCACCGCCGAGGTGGCGGCGATCGGCTCGCCGCTGACCGTCTGCCCGGACACCCCGGCGGACTGCCCCGCCTACGACGCGGCCGTGGACCAGGCCGTCCTCACCCAGCTGCACACCGTCTTCGCCGGCGCCGCGGTCGCCGCCGGGCTGGCGGCGGTCGCGGCGCTCGTGCTGCTGCGCGAGGTCAGCCGGGCTCGCGCACCTCGTAGTGCGTGACGGTGTCCTCGCGCTGCACCAGGTACCGGTCGTCCTCGGGGTAGTAGACGGCGGCCTCGAGGTCGTCGCCGGCGAACCCGCGGACCGCCTCCAGCGACTCCCACAGGCTCAGCGCGACGACCTCGGTGCGGCCGTCGCCGAGGTCGCGGGTCAGCACCCAGGCGCCCTCGTTGCCCGGCGTCCGCCGGTACTCGCCGACCCCGGTCTCCTCGACGTAGGCGGCGTAGGCGTCGGCGTCCCCGCTGCGGACCCAGCCCCGCCACACCCGCGCTGTCCTGGCCACCGCCGGCCTCCTCGTCAGAGCGTGAAGACGATCTTCCCGGCGGTGCGGCCCTCGAGCATGCGGCTGAAGCCCTCGCGGGCCTCCTCCAGCGGCAGCTCGACGTCGATCACCGGGCGGACGCCGGTCACCGCGCACATCCGGACCAGCGACTCCAGCTCGTCGCGGGTGCCCATGGTGGAGCCGACCACCGACAGCTGGGTGAAGTACACCCGGTTGAGCTCGGCGCCCGGGTCGAAGCCGGTGGTGGCGCCCGAGGTGACGATGACGCCGCCGGGCCGCAGCGACTTGACGCTGTGGCTCCACGTCGCCTTGCCGACGGTCTCCATGACGCCGTCGACCCGCTCCGGCAGCCGGGCGCCGGTCTCGAAGGCCTGGTCGGCGCCGAGCTCCAGGGCCGCGGCGCGCTTCTCCTCGCTGCGGCCGGTGACCCACATCCGGTAGCCGGCGGCCCTGCCGAGGACGACGAGCGCGGTGGCGACGCCACCGCTGGCGCCCTGCACGAGGACCGTTTGGCCGGGCCGCAGGCCGGAGCGGACGAAGAGCATCCGGTAGGCGGTCAGCCAGGCGGTGGGCAGGCAGGCGGCCTCGGCGAAGGACAGCTCGGCGGGCTTGGGCAGCACGTTGCGCCGGGGGACGGCGACCCGCTCGGCCATCGTGCCCTGGTGCAGCTCGGAGAAGAGCGTGCGCTTCGGGTCGAGCGTCTCGTCGCCGGTCCAGCCGGGGCTGGCGACGACGCCGTGGACGACGACCTCGTTGCCGTCCTCGTCCAGCCCGGCCGCGTCGGTGCCCAGGATCATCGGCATCCGCTCCTGAGGCAGGCCGATGCCGCGCAGGCTGAACAGGTCGTGGTGGTTGAGCGAGACCGCCTTGACCTGCACCGTCGTCCAGCCGTCGGGCACCTCCGGCTCCGGGCGCTCGCCGACCTCCAGGACGGAGAGCGGGTCGTCGGGCGAGGGCGTGGAGACGAAGACGGCGCGCATGCGCCGGACGTTAGGACACCCCCGTCCGGCGGGCGACCGCGCCCGCCGGACGGGCGGGACTCAGGCGGCCGGCGGCGGGCAGGCCACGTGCTGCCAGCGCAGCGCGACGTCGCCGGCGGCCTCGCCCGTCACGGTGTACGGCGTGCCGCCCTCGATGGTGACCGTCACCGAGCCGGTCACCTCGGCGTCCCGTTCGAGGAAGCGGCCGACGCAGTGGTCGAGTGACCCGGTCAGCGGGAGGCGCCGCACGTCCCCGGTCCCGGTCCAGGTGAGGTCGATCGTCAGGTGCGCCCCCACCGGGACGGCACCCTGCCCACCCTCCGGCGTGCAGCTCATGGCCGATTCCCCGGACAGCGCTGCCGACTCCAGCTGCACGAGGTCGACGTCGAGGTCCTCGAGGGGCACGCAGCGCAGCCCCCCGAGGAAGACGGCGACGTCGGCGACCGCCCCGCCGTCCCGACCGCCGGTGACCGTCGCGTCGACGGAGAGGTCACCGCCGTCCACCCTCGTCGTGGCGTACCAGCTCGTCGTCGCCCCACGTCCGTCGGGTGGCGCCGCTGCCGCGGTGCCGGTCAGCGTGCCCAGAGCACCGGCAGCCAGCAACAGTGTCACGGCGCCGGCCGTCCGCGTCCGCATGTCGTCCTCCTCCGCGCCGCCCGGACCGTCCGGCTCCGGCGCGGGCGGCAGGGTGGCAGTGGTGGACGGGGCGCGGAACGGATCCGTGTGCGGTGGACCCGGACGACGGCGCGTTCCGCCGGACGCGCCGGGACCGGTCAGGGGCAGGCCGGGACGCCCCGGGCGAGCGAGTCGTCGTCGTCGGCCAGGGTGAGCGCGACGCCGTCGTAGCCGAGCTCCGGCACCACGACGCGCACCTGCCCGGTCACCACGGCGTGCCGGTCGGTGAGCAGCTCGCGGCAGGCGCCGTCGGGGCTGTCGAGGGTGTACTCGTGGCCGGGGCCCTCCGCGGTCCAGGTCAGGTCCACCACGGCGGTGCCGGTGACCTCGCCCGGCCGCATGTGCGACCCGCAGGTCAGCGCCAGCTCGCCGCGGGCGGTGGCGGAGTCCAGCCCGGCGACGGTCGCGGGGACCCGCTCCTCGGTCAGGCAGTCCCAGCCGAGGACGAAGAACTCGCCGTTGCCGAAGGCGTCGGCGTCCGGCGGGTCGAACACGGTGACGTGCACGAAGAGGTCGTCGCTGCCGGTGTCGCCGCCGGCGCCGAGGAACGCGCTGGCGTACCCGGTGCCGCCGTCGTCCGGCGCGGCAGGGGTCGTGGGGGTGGCCCGCGGGACCGCCGCCGGCTGCCCGCCGCACCCGGCCAGCAGCACCGCCGCCAGGCCTCCGATCCACCGCACGCCGTCCTCCTCCGCCGCTGCCGGGCGCGGAGGATGGCAGCCGCCGCCGGGCGGCGGAAGGGCCTAGCGGACGACGACGACGTGCTCGCCGCGCGGGACGAACTCGCCGATCACCGGCGCGCCGGGCACCTCGCCGGCCAGCAGTAGCCCGCCGGAGGTCTGCGCGTCGGCCAGCAGCAGCGCCTCGTCCTCGCCGACGGCGGACAGGTCGGTGTGCGGGCGCACCCAGTCGAGGTTGCGCCGGGTGCCGCCGGAGACGAACCCGCCGGCCAGCGCCTCGCGGGCGCCGGCCAGGTAGGGGACGGCGGCGGCGTCGACCACCGCGGTCACCCCGCTGGCGCGGGCCATCTTGTAGAGGTGGCCGAGCAGGCCGAAGCCGGTGACGTCGGTGCCCGCGCGGACGCCGGCGGCCAGCGCGGCGCGCGAGGCGTCCCGGTTGAGCGCGGTCATCGAGGCCACCGCCTCCTCGCTGACCTCGCCGGTGGCCTTCATCCGGTTGTTGAGCACGCCGACGCCGAGCGGCTTGGTCAGCGACAGCGGCGTCCCGGCGACGGCGGCGTCGTTGCGGATGACCCGGTCGAGGTCGAGGACGCCGGTGACGGCCATGCCGTACTTGGGCTCGGGGTCGTCGATCGAGTGCCCGCCGCCGACGTGGCAGCCCGCCTCCTGCGCCGCCTCGAGCCCGCCGCGCAGCACCTCGGCGGCGAGCTCGGCGGGCAGCACGTCGCGCGGCCAGCCGAGCAGGTTGACCGCGACCACCGGGGTGCCGCCCATCGCGTAGACGTCGGACAGCGCGTTGGCCGCGGCGATCCGGCCGAAGGTGTACGCGTCGTCGACGACCGGGGTGAAGAAGTCGGTGGTGAGCACCAGCCCCTGCCCGCCGGCGATCCGGACGACGGCCGCGTCGTCGCCGTCGTCGAGGCCGACGACCAGCTCGGCGGCCGGGTCGGCCGGGCCGGTGTGCGTGAGCCCCGCGACGACGGCCTCGAGCTCGCCGGGCGGGATCTTGCAGGCGCAGCCGCCGCCGTGGGCGAACCGGGTGAGGCGGATCCGTGCGGGCGCGCTGGTCACGGCCCCACCGTAGGCTGGCCGGCGGAGGCGTCAGGGCGCCTGGTGGCCCCCGCGGCCTCTAAAGCCGACGTGGCCGAGCAGCTCGGTCAGGCGGGTTCGATTCCCGTCCGCCTCCGCCAGCCTCCCCGCGGGCCGGCGCGCATACGCTCCGCAGCGATGAGCGCCGACCCGCGGCGGGCAGTGCCCCGCACCGACACGCTGCTGGCCGACCCGGCGCTGGCCGACGCCGCGTCGCGGCTGGGCCGGGAGCTGGTCAAGGACGCCGTCCGCGAGGTGCAGTCCCGCATCCGCGCGGGCGAGCTCGCGCCCGGCGACGCGGTCGCCGCCGTCCTCGCCGGCCTGCCCTCGACCGCGTCCGCCCTGCGCCCGGTGCTCAACGCCACCGGCGTCCTCGTGCACACCAACCTCGGGCGGGCGCCGCTGTCGGCCGCGGCCGTCGAGGCGGTGGTCGCGGCCAGCGGCACCACCGACGTCGAGCTGGACCTGACCACCGGCCGCCGCGGGCCGCGCGGCGAGGCGGCGATCGCCGCGCTGCTGGCCGCCGTCCCCGCCGCGCGGGCCGCGCTGGTGGTGAACAACTGCGCGGCCGCGCTGGCGCTGGTGGCCACCGCGCTGGGCGGCGAGCTGGTCATCGCCCGCGGCGAGCTGGTCGAGATCGGCGACGGCTTCCGCATCCCCGCCCTGCTCGAGTCCACCGGCGCCCGGCTGCGCGAGGTGGGGACGACGAACCGGGTGACCCTCGACGACTACCGCGACGCCCTGCACGAGGACACCGGCGCGGTGCTCAAGGTGCACCCGTCGAACTTCGTCGTCCGCGGCTTCACCCGGGCCGTGCCGGTGCACGAGCTGGCCGAGGCGCTGGCCAACAGCGGCGTGCCGCTGGTGGCCGACGTCGGCTCCGGGCTGCTGCGCCCGCACCCGGCGCTGCCCGACGAGCCGGACCTGCAGACGACGCTGGCCGACGGCGCCGACCTGGTGCTCGCCAGCGGCGACAAGCTGCTCGGCGGCCCGCAGGCCGGCCTGGTGCTCGGCCGCGCAGACCTGGTGCAGCGGCTGCGCCGGCACCCGCTGTACCGGGCGCTGCGGGTCGACAAGACGACACTGGCCGCGCTGGAGGCCACGCTGCGCGGCCCGCAGCCGCCGGTGCAGCAGATGCTCGCCGCCGACGTCGCCGGGCTGCGGGCCCGGGCGCGGGCGCTGGCCGGGCGGCTGGCCGCCGCCGGGGTCGACGCGCACGCGGTGGACTCCGCCGCCCGGGTCGGCGGGGGAGGGGCGCCCGAGCACCCGCTGCCCAGCGCCGCGGTCTCGCTGCCCGAGGACCTCGCCGAGCCGCTGCGGCTCGGCGCCCGCCCGGTCGTCGGGTACGTGGCCGACGGGCGCACCCTGCTCGACCTGCGCAGCGTGCCGCCGTCGGCCGACGACGACCTCGCCGCCGCGGTGCTGGAGGTGGCCGGCCGGTGTCCCTGAGCGGCATGGACGTGATCGCGACCGCCGGGCACGTCGACCACGGCAAGTCGACGCTGGTCCGCGCGCTCACCGGCATGGAGCCCGACCGGTGGGAGGAGGAGCGCCGCCGCGGCCTGACCATCGACCTCGGGTTCGCCTGGACGACGCTGCCCTCGGGCCGGGTGCTGGCCGTCGTCGACGTGCCCGGGCACGAGCGGTTCGTCGGCAACATGCTCGCCGGCGTCGGGTCGGTGCCGGCCGCGCTGGTCGTGGTCGCCGCCGACGACGGCTGGTCGCCGCAGACCGCCGAGCACGTCGCCGTCCTCGACGCGCTCGGCGTGCGGCACGCGCTGCTCGCCGTCACCAAGGCCGACCTCGCCGACCCCGCGCCCGTGCTCGCCGACGCGACCGAGCGGCTGGCCGCGACGTCGATGGGCGCCGTGCCCGGCGTCGCGGTGAGCGCGCCCACCGGCCGGGGCGTCCCCGGGCTGACCGCCGCCCTCGAGGCGCTGCTGGCCGGGCTGCCCGCGCCGGACACCGGGGCGCCGGTGCGGCTGTGGATCGACCGCGCCTTCCCCATCCGCGGCGCGGGCACCGTCGTCACCGGCACCCTGGCCGCGGGCACCGTGGCGCCCGGCGACCGGCTGCGGCTCGGCGACCGCGAGGTGGGCGTGCGCGGCGTGCAGTCGCTGGGCCGTCCGGTGGAGCGGGCGACGGCGACCGCACGCGTGGCGCTGAACCTGCGCGGGGTCGCCGTCGAGGACCTCGCCCGCGGCGACGCCCTGCTCACCCCCGGCGCGTTCCGGTCCACCGCGGAGGCCGACGTCGTCCTGGCCCGCGCGCCCGAGGGCCGGCTGCCGGCCGAGGCGGTGCTGCACGTCGGCTCGGCGGCGGTGCCGGTGCGGCTGCGCCCGCTGGACGGGCGGGCGGTGCGGCTGCGGCTGGCCGCCCCGCTGCCGCTGCGGGTCGGCGACCGGGTGCTGCTGCGTGACCCGGGCGCCCGGCGGGTGCTCGGCGCCGACGTCCGGGACGTCGCCCCGCCGGAGCTGCGCCGTCGCGGCGCGGCCCGGCAGCGGGCCGGCGAGCTGGGCCGCCAGCAGGCCGGGCCGGCCGGGGCGGCCGCCGACCTCGCCCGCCGCCGGGTGGTGCGCGCCGACGACTTCACCGCGATGGGCTGGCCGGTGCCGGACGACGCCGTCCGCGCCGGGCCGTGGCTGCTGGCGCCGGGGCTGGTCGGCGAGCTGGCCCGCCGGGTGCCGGGGCTGGTGGCCGCGCACCGGCAGGCGCACCCGCTGGAGCCGGGGCCGCCGGTCGCCGTCGTCCGCCGGGAGCTGGACCTGCCGCACGACGACCTGGTCGCCCTGGTCGTGCGGCCGCCGCTGGCGCTGCGCGAGGGCCGGGTGGTCGTGGCGGCCGCCGGTCTGCCGCCGGCCGTGCAGCGGGCGGTCGACGGGATCCGCGCGCGGCTGGCCGCCGATCCGTTCGCCGCGCCGGACGCCGAGGAGCTGCGCGCCGCCCGGCTCGGCCCGCGTGAGCTGGCGGCCGCGGTGCGCGACGGGCAGCTGGTGCGCATCGCCGACGGCGTCTACCTGGCGCCGGGCGTGGAGGAGGCCGCCCGCGCGCGGCTGGCCGCGGTGCCGCAGCCGTTCACGCTCAGCCAGGCGCGCTCGGCGTGGGGGACGACGCGGCGGGTGGCCGTGCCGCTCGTGGAGTGGCTGGACGCGCGCGGCGTCACCGAGCGGCTGCCCGACGCCTCCCGCCGGCTCCGCTGACCGGCGCGCCACCTCGGCGGGTCCGTTCCGTCGCCGCTCGTGCTCTGCACACAGGTGTGTGCAGAGCACGACTCCCGGCAGGAGACCTCGGATGCCGGAGCTCGTGCTCAGCCCCCACGGGCGGGGCAGAGCACGACTGCGCCCGCGGAGAGGTCAGCCGCCGGCCTGGCGGAGCAGCGCGTCCCGCTCGTCGCTCTCCGTCACCACCGGCTGCGCGGAGGAGGCGTCGACGGTCTCCACGGTGTCCTGGGGGTCGACCGGCTCGGGCAGGGTGCGGAAGCGCTCGCGCGGGTCCTCAGGGGCGGTCACGCCCGCAGCATCTCGCGCGGGGCCGGCTACAGCGAGGGGACCCAGCGCGCCGGGCGCTTCTCCCGGAACGCGGCGATGCCCTCCTGCCCCTCCTCACCGGCGAAGGCGCGGGCGGAGAGGTCCAGCAGGTCGTCGAACGAGCCGCGCAGCCCGCCGGCCCGCAGCAGCCGCTTGGTCTCCGCCAGCGCCCACGGCGACCCGGCGGCCAGCGCCAGCACCTGCCCGTCGACGGCGGCGTCGACCTCGTCGTCGGGCGCCACCAGGTCCACCAGCCCGCCGGCCGCGGCGGTGGCGGCGTCGAACACCTCGCCGGTGAGCATGAGCCGGTGCGCCGCGTGCGGCAGCATCCGCGGCAGCACGACCGCCGAGATCACCGCGGGCACCAGCCCGAGCCGCACCTCCGACATCCCGAACGTCGCCGAGGACGCGGCCACCACGACGTCGCAGGCCGCGGCCAGGCCGACCCCGCCCGCCCGCGCCGGCCCGCGGACCGCGGCCACCACCGGCTTGGGCGCGGTCCAGATCGTCCGCAGCAGGTCGGGCAGCTCGCGCACGCCCTGGTCGCCGGCACCCGCGCCGGCGGCCTCGGACAGGTCCATCCCCGAGCAGAACACCCGGCCGGTGTGGTCGAGGACGACCACGCGCACCGCGTCGTCGGCGAGGGCGGCGTCGAGGGCCTCGCGCAGCTGCGCGCGCAACGCCCGGGACAGGGCGTTGCGGTTGGCGGGGGAGTCCAGCACCAGACGGGCCACGCCCCCCGCGACGGTCACCTGCAGCAGCCGGTCCTCGTCCACGGGTGCAGAGCTCACCCGGGCATCCTGCCCGGGGGTGGCGGGGGCGCGGCACACTGGGAGCAGATGACCACCACCCTGACGCTGCTGCCGGCACGTCCGCCCGCGGACGACGACCTGCCGGCCGGTGCCCGCGAGCACCTGACGACGACGCCGTTCGGGCTCTACGTGCACGTGCCGTTCTGCGCCACCCGCTGCGGCTACTGCGACTTCAACACCTACACCTCCGACGAGCTCGGCCCCGGCGCCAACCGCGCCGAGTACGCGGGCACCGCGATCGCCGAGCTGCACCGCGCCGCACGGGTGCTGGGCCCCGACCTGCCGACGGTCTCCACCGTCTTCGTCGGCGGCGGCACCCCCACCCTGCTGCCCGCCGAGGACCTCGCCGCCGTGCTGGCCGCCGTCCGCGAGCTGTTCCCCGTCGCCGGCGACGTCGAGGTGACCACCGAGGCCAACCCCGAGTCGGTGACCCCGCGGTCGCTGGCGACGCTGCGGGCGGCCGGCTTCACCCGGCTGAGCCTCGGGATGCAGTCCGCCGCCGAGCACGTGCTCGCCGTCCTCGACCGGCGGCACACCCCCGGGCGCGCGGCGCAGGCCGCGCGGGAGGCGGTCGTGGCCGGCTTCGAGCACGTCAACCTCGACCTCATCTACGGCACGCCCGGCGAGACCGACGCCGACTGGGCCGCCTCGCTCGACGCCGTCCTCGCCGCACCGGTCGACCACGTCAGCGCCTACGCGCTCATCGTCGAGGACGGCACCCGGCTGGCCCGCCGCATCGCCCGCGGCGAGCTGCCCATGCCCGACGACGACGTCCTCGCCGACCGCTACGTGCAGGCGGACACGGTGCTGCGCGGCGCCGGGTTCGACTGGTACGAGGTCAGCAACTGGTCGCGCGGGGACGCCGCCCGCTGCCGGCACAACGAGCTGTACTGGGCCAACGCGAACTGGTGGGGGACCGGCCCGGGCGCGCACAGCCACGTCGGCGGCGTGCGCTGGTGGAACGTCAAGCACCCGGCGGCGTACGCCCAGCGGCTGGCGGCGGGGGAGAGCCCGGCGGCCGACCGCGAGGTGCTCGAGCCCGCCGACCGCGCTCTGGAGACGGTGATGCTCGGGCTGCGGCTGCGCGACGGGCTGCCGCTGACCGCGCTGTCCGACACCGGCCGGGCCCGCGCCGCCGACGCCGTCGCCCGCGGGTTGCTGGAGCCCGCCGCGCACGCCGGGGGCCGGGCGGTGCTCACCGACCGCGGCCGGCTGCTCGCCGACGCCGTCGTGCGGGACCTGACCGACTGACGGATGTCAGCCCGGGCCGACGACGTCCGGCAGGTCCGGTACCGGGATCGGCGGGTCTACGGTCGGGCGCCGTGGACGCCGACTCCCGGTGGCGGCAGATCGCCTGGTCGCTGCCCTGGCTGCTGTTCCAGGTCTTCCCGCTCGCCGACCTGCTGACCACCGACCGGCCGACGGCGGTGCAGGTGGTCGCCGGCGCCACGCTGCTGGTGTTCACCGCCGTCTACCTCGACGTGTTCCGCCGGTCGTTCACCACCTGCGACCCGGGCGGACGGCTCGGCCGGCTGGCGGTGGTCGCGGCGCTCGGCGCCGGCCTCGCCGTCTGGCTGGGCCCGTCGTGGGCAGGGCTGCTGATCTACGTGTCGGCGGCCTCGGCCGCGGCGCTGCCGCAGCGCTGGGTGTGGCCGGCGGTGGTCGCCGCCGCCGCGGTGTGCGCCGGGGTGGTCGCCGCCGACGGCCAGCTCGGGAGCCTGTTCATCCTCCCGGTGATGTGCGTGCTCACGGCGTTCGCGATGCGCGGCACCCGCCACCTGGTCGAGGTCAACACCGAGCTCGCCGCGGCCCGCGAGGAGCTGGCCCGCAACGCCGTCGCCGAGGAGCGGCTGCGCTTCGCCCGCGACCTGCACGACCTGCTCGGCCACAGCCTGTCGCTCATCGCGCTCAAGAGCGAGCTCGCCGGGCGGCTGGCCGAGGTGGACCCGGCGCGGGCCCGCACCGAGATGGCCGACGTCGAGGCCGCCGCCCGCCGCGCGCTGGCCGAGGTCCGCGACGCGGTCAGCGGCTACCGCCAGGTCAGCTGCGCGCAGACGCTGGCCGAGGCGCGCGCGGCGCTGTCCGGCGCCGGGATCGCCGCCCGCCTGCCCGACCGGGTGCCCGTGCTGCCCGGCCCGGTCGACGCCGCCCTGGGCTGGGTGGTGCGCGAGGCGACGACGAACGTGCTGCGGCACAGCGGCGCCCGGACGGTCACCGTCACCCTCGCCGACGACGGCACCGACGCGGTGCTCGCCGTCACCGACGACGGCCGCGGCCCCGCCGACGACACCGCGCCCGGCTCCGGGCTCACCGGCCTGTCCGAGCGGGTGGGCGCGCTGGGCGGCCGGCTCACCGGCGGCGCCGGCCGTGACGGCGGCTACGAGCTGCGCGCGGTGCTGCCGCTGCTGCCGGCCCCCGCGGCGGTGGCGACCCGGTGATCCGGGTGCTGGTGGCCGAGGACCAGTCGATGGTCCGCGGCGCGCTGCGGGCGCTGCTGGAGCTCGAGCCCGACATCACCGTCGTCGCCGAGGTGGGCCGGGGCGACGAGGTGCTGGCCGCCGCCCGCGAGCACCGCCCCGACGTCGCGCTGCTCGACATCGAGATGCCCGGGCGGGACGGGCTGGAGGCCGCCCGCGAGCTGGCCGCCGAGCTGCCGGGCGTGCGCGCCGTCGTCCTCACCACCTTCGGCCGGCCGGGGTTCCTGCGCCGCGCCATGGAGGTGGGCGCGGCGGGCTTCCTGGTGAAGGACGCGCCGGTCGCCGAGCTCGCCCGGTCGATCCGCGCCGTCGTCGCGGGGGAGCGGGTGATCGACCGGGAGCTGGCCGCCGCCGCGCTGGCGATCGGCGCGACGCCGCTGTCCGCCCGCGAGGCCGACGTGCTGCGCGAGGCCGCCGACGGTGCCACCGTCGCCGACATCGCCCGGCGGCTGTTCCTGTCCGAGGGCACGGTGCGCAACTACCTGTCCTCGGCGATCGGCAAGACCGGCGCCCGCACGCGGGTGGAGGCCGCCCGCGTCGCCGCCGACAAGGGCTGGCTCTGAGGCCTACAGCTCGAGCTTCATCCCGACGTGCGAGGGGACGAAGCCCAGCCGCTCGTAGAAGCGGTGCGCTTCGGGGCGGCGGGCGTCGGTGGTGAGCTGCAGCAGTGCCGCGCCACGGCGGCGGGACTCCGCGGCGCACCACCGCAGCATCGCCTCGCCGAGCCCCCGCCCGCGGGCGGCCGCGGCCACCCGCACGCCCTCGACCTGTGCGCGCAGCGCGCCGCCGCGGGACAGCCCGGGCACGAACGACAGCTGCAGGGTGCCGACGACCGCCCCGGCGTCCTCGGCCACGACCAGCAGGTGCGCGGGGTCGGCGGCGACGGCGGCGAACGCCCGCTCGTAGGGGACGGGGTCGGCCGACTCCCGGGTGGCACCGAGCGGGTCGTCGGCCAGCAGCGCGACCACCGCGGGCAGGTCCCCGGCGGTCGCCTCCCGCAGCAGCACCCCGCCGTCGAACCGGGCCGGGTCCATCAGGCCAGGTTGGCCGGCATCAGCGCGTCGAGGTCGAGCACCCGGACGTGGATGACCGAGCGCTGCTGCAGGGCCGCCCGCAGCGCGCGGTGCAGGCCGTCCTCGAGGTAGAGGTCGCCGTGCCACTGGACGGCGTGCGGGAAGAGGTCGCCGTAGAAGGTCGAGTCGTCGGCGAGCAGGGTGTCCAGCGCCAGTTCGCGCTTGGTGGTGACGAGGGTGTCGAGCCGGATCTGGCGGGGCGGGATCATCGCCCAGTCCCTGGTGGCCAACCCGTGCTCGGGATAGGGGCGCCCGCTCCGCACCGCTTTGAAGATCAGGGACCCGACCTCCGTCCAAGACCTGCCCCGTACCGGCACCGACGCGTCCGAGCCTATCGGCCCGCCGCCCGCCGTGCCGGGCACCCACCGGGGTGGTGGACCCCGTCACGTCCGCGACGGAACGGCTCCCTGGTCGTATGCTGGATTGGCACTCGGTCCGTGCGAGTGCCAGCCCCGCCGGGCACCCGGCGGGGGCGGGCCGGAGCCCCCGGGGCTCCCCGCACGGCGACGTCGACCGGTTCGGGGAGGTGTCACCGTGGCGCACGACGAACGGCGCCTGCAGGTTCTACGGGCCATCGTGCAGGACTTCGTCTCCACCAACGACCCCGTGGGCAGCAAGGCCCTGGCCGAGCGGCACGACCTCGGGGTCTCGCCGGCGACCATCCGCAACGACATGGCCGTCCTCGAGGAGCAGGGCTACATCACCCAGCCGCACACCAGCGCCGGGCGGGTGCCCACCGACAAGGGCTACCGGCTGTTCGTCGACCGGCTGTCGGCGGTCAAGCCGCTGTCGCCGGCCGAGCGCCGCGCCATCGAGCGGTTCCTCGACGGCGCGGTCGACCTGCACGACGTCCTCGGCCGCACGGTGCGCCTGCTCGCCCAGCTGACCCACCAGGTCGCCGTCGTCCAGTACCCGACCCTGTCGCGCAGCGCGGTGCGCCACCTCGAGGTGGTGCAGCTGACCGGCTCGCGGCTGCTGCTGGTGCTCATCACCGACACCGGCCGCGTCGAGCAGCGGGTCGTCGACTGCCCGGTCGACGTCAGCCGCGACGACGTCGCCGACCTGCGCGCCACGCTCAACGCCGCGTTCACCGGCGCCCGGCTCGCCGACGCCGGCAGCAAGGTCCCCGACCTCGTGGAGACGGCGCCGGAGCACCTGCGGGCGCTGGTCGCCGCGGTCAGCGCCGCGCTGATCGAGACCCTCGTCGAGCCGGGGGAGGACCGCCTGGTCATCGGCGGGACGGCGAACCTGGCCCGCGTCGCGCTCGACCCCGGCAGCCTGCGCCCGCTGCTCGAGGCGCTGGAGGAGCAGGTCGTCGTCCTCAAGCTGATCAGCGAGGTCGACAGCAGCGGCGCGGTGCTCGTGCGCATCGGCGAGGAGAACGCCCACGAGGCGCTGGCCGGTGCGTCGGTCGTCTCGGTGGGGTACGGCACCGGTGACCGGGCGCTGGGCGGACTCGGCATCGTCGGCCCGACCCGCATGGACTACCCAGGCAACATGGCCGCGGTGCGAGCCGTGGCCCGTTACGTCGGCCAGTTGCTGGCCGGGAGCTGAGGTCTCGACCCCCCATGGCAACCGACTACTACGGCGTCCTCGGGCTCTCCCGGGGCGCCTCCGACGCCGACATCAAGAAGGCCTACCGGCGACTGGCGCGGGACCTGCACCCCGACGTCAACCCCGACCCCGGGGCCAAGGAGCGCTTCCAGGAGGTCAGCCGGGCCTACCAGGCGCTGACCGACCCGGACAAGCGGCGCATCGTCGACCTCGGCGGCGACCCGTTCGACAGCGGCGCTGGCGCCGGCGCGGGCTCACCGTTCGGCGGGGCCGGCTTCGGCGGGCTCGGCGACATCATGGACGCCTTCTTCGGCGGCGGGATGGGCACGCGCGGGCCGCGCAGCCGCGTCCGCGCCGGCGACGACGCCCTGATCGCGCTGGAGCTCGACCTCGAGCAGACGGTCTTCGGCACCACCGAGACGATCACCGTCGACACCGCCGTGCTGTGCGGCACCTGCGCCGGCGCCGGCACCGCGCCGGGCACCCACCCGACCACCTGCGTCACCTGCTCGGGGCGCGGCGAGGTGCAGAGCGTCCAGCGCTCGTTCCTCGGCCAGGTCGTCTCCAGCCGGCCGTGCCCGACCTGCGCCGGCACCGGCCAGGTCATCCCCGACCCCTGCCCCGAGTGCGGCAGCGAGGGCCGGGTCCGCGCCCGGCAGGACATCCAGGTGAAGGTGCCCGCCGGCGTCGAGGACGGCATGCGGATCCGGCTCACCGGCCGCGGCGAGGTCGGCCCCGGCGGCGGCCCCGCCGGCGACCTGTACGTGGAGATCCGCGAGCGCCCGCACCCGGTGTTCACCCGCGAGGGTGAGGACCTGCACTGCCACGTGGCGCTGCCGATGACGGCCGCGGCGCTGGGCACCACGCTGCCGCTGACCCTGCTCGACGGCGAGGACACCGACGTCGACGTCCGCCCCGGCACGCAGGCGGGCACCGTGCTCACCCTCCGCGGCCAGGGCGCGCCGCGGCTGCGGGCCACCGGCCGGGGCAACCTGCACGTGCACGTCGACGTCCAGACGCCGACCCGCCTCGACGCCGAGCAGGAGAAGCTGCTGCGCGAGCTGGCGGTGCTGCGCGGCGAGGACCGCCCCGGCCCGTCGGAGACGCACGGCGGCCTGTTCTCCCGGGTCCGGAACTCGTTCAAGTGAGCGTCCCGGCCCCCGACGACGCCCGGCCGGCCCTCGACGGCTCCCCGCTGTTCCTGCTCGACGAACTGCCCGACGACGGCGAGGTGCTCGTCGGCGGCGCCGAGGGCCGGCACGCCGTCGACGTGCTGCGGCTGACCACCGGCGAGGCGGTGCGGGTCGGCGACGGCCGCGGCGCCGTCGTCGAGGGCACCGTGCTCGACGCCGGCCCGGCCGGGCTGCGCGTGCAGGTCACCGCCCGCCACGAGGTGCCGCCGCCCGACCCGGAGTTCGTGCTAGTCCAGGCGCTGCCCAAGGGCGACCGCGGCCCGCTGGCCGTGGAGCTGGCCACCGAGCTCGGCGTCGACCGGGTGGTCCCGTGGGCGGCCGCCCGCTGCGTCACCCGCTGGCGCGAGGACCGCGTCGAGAAGGGCCTGGCCAGGTGGCGGGCCGCGGCCCGGGCGGCGGCCAAGCAGTCGCGGCGGCCGCGGGTCCCCGAGATCGGCGACCTCATGACCACCCGCCAGGTGTGCGGGGAGCTCGCCGACGTCGACCTCGCGCTGGTGCTGCACGAGCAGGCCCGCCGTCCCCTCGCCGGGATCGAGATCCCCGCCAGCGGCACGGTCGCCGTCGTCGTCGGCCCGGAGGGCGGGCTCACCGACGGCGAGGTCGTGGCCCTGCGCGCGGCCGGCGCCCAGCCGGTGCGGCTCGGCCCCGAGGTGCTGCGGACCTCCACCGCCGGCGCCGCGGCGCTGGCCGCCCTGTCGGTCCGGACCCGCTGGCAGTAGCTGCGGGTGTGGCCCCCTCGCAGGGGCCCGCCGCGAGCTCGCGAGCGGTGGGGGGCGAGGGGGTCCTTCTAAGGTCGGCGGGGTGACCGACTGCCTCTTCTGCCGGATCGTCGCCGGGGAGATCCCCGCCGACGTCGTGCACGAGACCGACCGCACGCTGGCCTTCCGGGACGTCAACCCGCAGGCGCCCACGCACGTGCTGGTCATCCCCAAGCAGCACCACGCGACGGCGGGGCTGCTCGTCGGCGCCGACCCGCAGCTGCTCGCCGACGTGGTGGCCGCCGCGCACGCGGTGGCGATCCAGGAGGGGCTGGCCAGCGAGGACGGCACCGAGCCCGGCTACCGGCTGGTGGCCAACACCGGCCCGCAGGCCGGGCAGACCGTCCACCACCTGCACCTGCACGTCCTCGGCGGCCGCGACCTGCGCTGGCCCCCGGGCTGAGCCGGGCGGGCCGCCTGGCAGGGTGGCCGGCATGACCGACGCCGGCAGCGCCGCCCCCGTCCGGATCGAGCGGGACGGCGACGTCGCCGTCGTCGTGCTGGACGCCCCCCCGCTCAACCTCTTCGACGAGTCGGTGTTCGCCGCGTTCGAGCGGGTCGTCGCCGAGCTGGTGACCCTCACCGAGCCCGGCCGCCCCGACCGCGCCCGCGCGGTGCTGCTGGAGGCCCGCGGCAAGGTCGTCTCCGGCGGCGTCGACGTGCACGCCTTCCAGCGGATCGCCGAGGGCCCCGCCCCCGCCCAGGAGGGCACGGCGCTGTGGGCGCGGCTGCTGCGCATCGCCCAGACGCTGGAGGACCTGCCCGTCCCCACGGTGTTCGCCGCGCACGGGCTGACCCTCACCGCCGCCTTCGAGCTGGCGCTGGCCTGCGACGTGCTGCTGGCCGCCGAGCGGGCGGCGTTCGGGCTGGTGGAGATCGTCGTCGGGCTGACCCCGTCGATGGGCGGGCCGCAGCGGCTGGCCGAGCGGGCCGGCCCGGCGCGGGCCAAGGAGCTGGTCTTCACCGGCGAGCGCTACCCGGCCGCGGTGCTGGAGCGGTGGGACGTGGTCAACCGGGTGCTGCCCGACGACGGCTTCGCCGAGGCCGCCCGCGACTACGCGCGCCGGGTCGCCGCCGGCCCGACGCTCGCGCACGCGGCCACCAAGCGGCTCGTGACGACGGCGGTGCGGCACGGCGCGCGGGCCGCCGACGAGATCACCCCGCAGGTCTCCGGGGCGCTGTTCGCCACCGACGACCTGCGCGGCGCCGTCGCCTCCTTCCTGGCCGACGGGCCGGGGAAGGCCACCTACTCGGGGCGGTGACCTGCGCGCGAGCGGGGTTCCCGGTGGCGGGGCGCGGGTAGAGTCGAACCGTCTAGTTCCCCGTGCCAGGAAGGCAGGGTCGAGGGTTCTTGCCCGACACCTCCCCGAACGTCCCCGTGCCGGGCGCGCCCACGTCCCGCGAGGCCTCCGCGCAGGCCGTCGCCGCGGACAGCGCCAGCACCCTCGCCAGCGCCGCCCCCGCGGCGGTCCGCGCCACCATCACCGTCCCGGACTCCGTCTCGATGGTCGCCCTGCTCGGCTCCGGTGACGAGCTGCTGCGGCTGGTCGAGTCCGAGGTCGACGCCGACGTGCACGTCCGCGGCAACGAGATCGCCGTGACCGGGCAGCCGGCCGACAACGCCTTCGCCGTCCGCGTGTTCGACGAGCTCATCGCGCTGATCGGCACCGGCCAGGCGCTGCGCCCGGACTCGGTGCGCCGGGTCATCGGCATGCTGCGCAGCGGCGGCTCCGAGCGGCCGGCCGACGTCCTCAGCCTCGACATCATCAGCCGCCGCGGCCGCACGATCCGGCCCAAGACGCTGAACCAGAAGCGCTACGTCGACGCGATCGACGCGCACACCGTCGTCTTTGGCATCGGCCCCGCCGGCACCGGCAAGACCTACCTGGCGATGGCCAAGGCCGTGCAGGCGCTGCAGACCAAGCAGGTCAACCGGATCATCCTCACCCGCCCCGCGGTCGAGGCCGGCGAGCGGCTGGGCTACCTGCCCGGCACGCTCAGCGAGAAGATCGACCCGTACCTGCGGCCGCTCTACGACGCGCTGCACGACATGGTCGACCCGGAGTCGATCCCGCGGCTCATGCAGTCCGGGACGATCGAGGTCGCCCCGCTGGCCTACATGCGCGGCCGCACGCTCAACGACGCGTTCGTCATCCTCGACGAGGCGCAGAACACCACCGCCGAGCAGATGAAGATGTTCCTCACCCGCCTCGGCTTCGGCTCGAAGATCGTCGTCACCGGTGACGTCACGCAGGTCGACCTTCCTGGCGGCGCGCAGAGCGGCCTCAAGGTGGTGCGGGAGATCCTCGACGGCGTCGAGGACGTGCACTTCGCCAACCTGACCAGCTCCGACGTCGTCCGCCACCGGCTGGTCGGCGACATCGTCGACGCCTACGAGCGGTGGGACGCCGCCCACCAGCAGGGCGCCGGGCGCCCCGCCGTCCCCGCCCGGCCGGCGCGGCCGCGCCGGCAGGGGAGCTGAGCGCCGTGCCGGTCGAGGTGGCCAACGAGTCCGAGATCGCCGTCGACGAGGCGGAGCTGACCGGCATCTGCCGGTACGTCCTCGCCGAGATGGGCGTCAACCCGATGGCCGAGCTGTCGGTGCTGTGCGTCGACCCGGACTACATGTCCGTGCTGCACGAGCGCTGGATGGGGGAGAAGGGCCCGACCGACGTCCTGGCCTTCCCCATGGACGAGCTCGACACCGCCCGCCCCGACGACCCCGAGCCCGGCCCCGCGCTGCTCGGCGACGTCGTGCTGTGCCCCTCGGTCGCCGTCCGGCAGGCCCGCGCCGCCGGCCACTCCATGGACGACGAGCTGCTGCTGCTGGCCACCCACGGCGTGCTGCACCTGCTCGGCTACGACCACATGGAGCCCGAGGAGGAGCGGGAGATGTTCGGCCTGCAGACCCGCCTGCTGGAGGGCTGGCGCTCGGCGCCGCGGCAGCCGGTCACCGGTGAGCCGGCCGAACGGGGTCCCGGGACGCGGTGACGCGATGAGCGCCGGTGCGGTCACGCTGCTGGTCGTCGCGATCTGCCTGGTGCCGCTGGCCGGCCTGTTCGGCGCCATGGACGCCGCCCTGCAGCGGGTGTCCAAGGCGCGGGTCGAGGAGCTGCGCCGCGACGGCGTCCGGCGGGCGGCCACCCTCGAGCGGGTCCTCGACGAGCGCGCCCGCCTGGTGGCGCTGCTCCTGCTGCTGCGGATCGTCTGCGAGATGGTCGCGGCGGTGCTGGTCGCCGTCGTCCTGGTCCGCGTGCTGGGCATGGGCTGGCAGGCGGTGCTCGCCGCGGCCGGCGTGATGACCGTGGTCAGCTACGTGCTGGTCGGCGTCGGGCCGCGGACGCTGGGCCGCCAGCACGCCTACCCGGTCGCGCTGGCCACCGCCGGGGTGGTGCGGCTGCTGGGCCGGGTGCTCGGCCCGGTCGCGACGCTGCTGATCCTGCTCGGCAACGCGATCACCCCCGGCCGCGGCTACCGCGACGGCCCGTTCTCCACCGAGGTCGAGCTGCGCGAGCTGGTCGACCTCGCCGAGGAGCGCGGCGTCGTGGAGTCCGGCGAGCGCAACATGATCCACTCGGTGTTCGAGCTCGGCGACACCATCGCCCGCGAGGTCATGGTGCCGCGCACCGACGTCGTGTGGATCGAGCGCACCAAGACCGTCCGGCAGGCGCTGGCCCTGGCGCTGCGCAGCGGCTTCAGCCGCATCCCGGTGATCGGGGAGAACGTCGACGACGTCGTCGGCGTCGTCTACCTCAAGGACCTGGTGCGCCGGTCGCAGAACCTCGGCGAGGCCCGCGGCCCGAGGGTCGAGGAGCTCATGCGCCCGCCGGCGTTCGTGCCGGAGTCCAAGCCGGTCGACGAGCTGCTGCGGGACATGCAGGCCCGCCGCATCCACATCGCGATCGTCGTCGACGAGTACGGCGGCTTCGCCGGGCTGGTCACGATCGAGGACATCCTCGAGGAGATCGTCGGCGAGATCGCCGACGAGCACGACGCCGTCCAGCGGCCGCCGGTCGAGCACCTCGACGACGGCTCGGTGCGGATCACCGCCCGGCTGCCGGTCGAGGACCTCGCCGAGCTGTTCGACGTCGAGCTGCCCCGCGACGACGACGTGGAGACCGTCGGCGGCCTGCTCGCCCGCGAGCTCGGGCTGGTGCCGATCGAGGGCTCGTCGGCGGAGGTCGCGGACCTGCGGCTGGTCGCGGAGAGCACCGGCGGGCGGCGCAACCGGATCGACACGATCCTGGTGTGCCGGGTGCCCGACGCGGACCCCGAGCACCAGGCCGGGGCCACCCGGGCGGAGGTCCCGGCCGTCGCCGAGAGCTGACGTGGAAAGCTCGTCCCTCGTGCCCGACCTGCAGCCCGAGGACGCCAAGCTCGTCACCCTCGCCCGCTCCGCCCGCGGCCGCACCGGCGCCCAGGAGGGCGCCGCGGTGCGCGACACCGACGGGCGCACCTACGTCGCCGCCAGCGTCGCGCTGCCCTCGCTTCGGCTGTCCGCGCTGCAGGCGGCCGTCGCGGCGGCGGTGTCCAGCGGCGTCGAGGGCCTGGAGGCGGCGGCGATCGTGTCCGACGCCGACGCCGTCGAGCAGGAGGGCCTGGCCGCCGTGCACGACCTGACCGCGTCCGCGCCCGTGTTTCTCGCCGGCCCCGACGGGGTGCTGCGCGCCACCTCGTGACCGTGACGAGTGGGGGCCGGAGGCCTCCGCGAGGAGCGGTCGCAGGGGCTCCCGCCTGTGGGGGACGGCACGTGGCCGCGGTGTCGGCCGGTGGGCCGACGATGTCGTCACGCAGTGGGAGACTGGGCCGGTGAGCACGCCGGACCAGCCGTACCGCAGCGGCTTCGCCTGCCTGGTGGGCCGGCCGAACGCGGGCAAGACCACGCTGACCAACGCGCTGGTCGGCGAGAAGGTCGGCATCGTCAGCAACCGGCCGCAGACCACCCGGCACGCCATCCGCGGCGTCGTGCACCGGCCGGGCGGGCAGCTCGTGCTCGTCGACACCCCGGGCCTGCACAAGCCCAAGAGCCTGCTCGGCCGCCGGCTCAACGACGTCGTCCGGGACACGCTGTCCGAGGTCGACGTCGTGGTGTTCTGCGTCCCGGCCGACCAGCCGGTGGGCGCCGGTGACCGGTTCATCGCCCGCCAGCTCACGGAGGTCACGGCGCCGGTGGTCGTCGTCGTCACCAAGACCGACGCCGCGAGCAGGAAGCAGGTCGCCGAGCAGCTGGTGGCCGCCAGCCAGCTCGTCGCGGCCGCCGAGGTCGTGCCGGTGAGCGCGGTCGCGGGCGACCAGGTGGAGCTGCTGGAGGACCTGCTGGTCGGCCTGCTGCCCGAGGGCCCGCCGCTGTACCCCGAGGAGCAGACCACCGACGAGGACACCGACCGCCAGATCGCCGAGCTCATCCGCGAGGCGGCGCTGGAGAAGGTGTTCCAGGAGGTGCCGCACTCCCTCGCGGTCACCGTCGAGGAGCTCAACCGCCGGCCCGACCCCAAGCGGGAGGGCGCCGAGCTGGTCGAGGTGCACGCGCTGCTGCACTGCGAGCGCCCCAGCCAGAAGCCGATGCTGCTGGGCAAGGGCGGGTCGGTCATCAAGGCCATCGGCACCGAGGCCCGCGCCGGGCTGGAGCAGCTGCTCGGCGCCCGGGTCCACCTCGACCTGCACGTCACCGTCCTCGGCGAGTGGCAGGACGACCCGAAGAAGCTGAACCGGCTCGGGTACTGATGAGCACCACGCCGAAGTCGCTGTACCGCGACGAGGGGATCGTCCTGCGCACCCAGAAGCTGGGGGAGGCCGACCGGATCGTCACGGTCCTCACCCGCCGGCACGGCAAGGTGCGCGCGGTGGCCAAGGGCGTGCGCCGCACCAAGAGCAAGTTCGGCGCCCGGCTCGAGCCGTTCAGCCACGTGGACGTGCAGTTCTACACCGGCCGGAACCTCGACATCGTCAGCCAGGCGGAGTCCATCCGCTCCTACGGCTCGGTCATCGCCGCGGACTACCGCGCCTACACCGCCGGCACCGCGGTGCTCGAGACCGCCGACCGGCTGACCGCGGAGGAGAAGGAGCCCTCGCTGCGGCTGTTCCTGCTCGTCGTCGGCGCGCTGCGGGCGCTGGCCGAGCAGACCCACCCGGCCGGGCTGGTGCTCGACGCGTTCCTGCTGCGCGCGATGTCGGTGGCCGGCTGGGAGCCCGCGCTCGGCGACTGCGCCCGCTGCGGCCTCGAGGGGCCGCACCGGCACTTCTCCGTCCCGGCCGGCGGCACCGTCTGCCCCGGCTGCCGCCCGACCGGCTCGGCCATGCCCAACCCGGTCACCATCGGCCACCTGGAGGCGCTGCTGTCCGGCGACTGGGCGACCGCCGAGTCCAGCGAGCAGCCGCAGCGCCGCGAGGGCAGCGGGCTGGTGGCCGCGCTGCTGCAGTGGCACCTCGAGCGCGGGCTGCGCTCGCTGCCGCTGGTGGACCGCTCGGACCCGTCGGCCCCGCGCCGGGAAGTGAGCCTGCTGAGTGAGGCGTGAGGTCAAGCCGCCGAACCCGCACCCCTCGGGCGTCCGCCCGCCCGAGCTCCCCGCCGACAAGGTGCCCCGGCACGTCGCGATCGTCATGGACGGCAACGGCCGCTGGGCCAAGGAGCGCGGCCTGCCCCGGACGGCCGGCCACGAGGCGGGGGAGTCCTCGCTGTTCGACTGCGTCGAGGGCGCCATCGAGCTCGGCGTGAAGGCGATCAGCGCCTACGCGTTCTCCACCGAGAACTGGCGGCGCAGCCCCGAGGAGGTCCGCTTCCTCATGGGCTTCAACCGCGACGTCATCCGCCGCCGCCGCGACGAGATGCACGACCTCGGCGTCCGGGTGCGCTGGGCCGGCCGCCGCCCGCGGCTGTGGCGCAGCGTCGTCAAGGAGCTCGAGGTCGCCGAGGAGCTCACCCGGGACAACGACGTCCTCACGCTGACCATGTGCGTGAACTACGGCGGCCGCGCCGAGATCGCCGACGCCGCCGCGGCCATCGCCCGCGAGGTCGCCGCGGGCCGGCTGGACCCGGGCAAGGTCGACGAGGACACCGTCGCCCGGTTCCTCGACGAGCCGGACATGCCCGACGTCGACCTGTTCGTGCGCAGCTCCGGGGAGAACCGGACGAGCAACTTCCTGCTGTGGCAGTCGGCCTACGCCGAGTTCGTCTTCCTCGACACCCTCTGGCCGGACTTCGACCGCCGGCACCTGTGGGCCGCGTGCGAGGAGTACGCCTCCCGCCAGCGCCGCTTCGGCAAGGCCTAGGCACCCGCGCGGGGGTCCTCCGCGGACGCCGGGCGGACCTCGGCCGACGGTCGGGGGTGCCGCGCCGGAATCCGTTGACAGTGCGTGCGCGTGACCTGACAGTGGCGGCTCCCCCGACAGAGGACGGAAGACCCCCACCGTGAGCGAGAGCACGATCGCGTCCCAGCACGCCCGGACCCCGGCGGCGCCACCGCAGCCCGGTGACCTGAACGACCAGCTGATCGCCAGTGACTTCTGGACCGACCAGATGCTGGCCGACGCCGGCATCCCCGTCGTCGACGTCCCGTTCGTCACCTTCGGTGGCGGCATCGGCTCGTTCGTGACGGTCGACTACCTGCGGATCTGCGGTGTCCCGACGAGCGCCATGCGCGTGCTCACCCCGCTGAAGACCCCGTGGGAGAGCTACGAGTACCTGACGACGGTCTCGCAGATCCCCCGCGGCGAGCGGCTGCGGTCGGACTCGTCGTCCTGCCCCGACAACATCTGGGGCTTCCCGAGCTACGCCATCCGCGAGGCCCTGCAGGGCAACCTCAAGCAGGCCTGGAACGTGCTGGTCGAGCCCATCTTCGCGAACTACTACACCCCGAAGGCGGGGCACGCGTTCGAGTCGATGGAGAAGGAGATGTACCGGATCCGGTACCCGGAGATGGTCGTCAACGGCCAGGTCCGGATGGTCCGGCGCCGCGTGGGCGGCGGGTACTTCACGATCCTGACCCCGCCCGAGGGTGCCACCCCGACCCGGCGGATCGCGTACCGCAGCACCTGGGTGCACGTGGCCGTGGGCTACCCGGGCCTGAAGTTCCTGCCCGACCTGCAGCGCTACCGCAACGAGTACAACGACTACGGCAAGGTCGTGAACGCCTACGAGCGGCACGAGCAGGTCTACGAGCGGCTGCACCAGCGCCCGGGCACCGTGCTCATCCGCGGTGGCGGCATCGTGGCCTCGCGCGTCCTGCAGCGGCTGATCGACGACCGCGACCGGCTCGGCCTGCAGACCCAGATCGTCCACCTGTTCCGCACCTACGTGGACAGGCCGCACGGCACCGGCATCCTCAAGCGCCGCAAGGGCGCCGACGGCTGGGCCTACCAGGGCTTCAACTACCCGAAGTCGGTGTGGGGCGGGCAGCTCAAGCAGCAGGTCCGCAAGAGCGAGGGCGCCGAGCGCAAGCGGCTGTACGAGGAGATGGGCGGCACCAACACCCCCGTCCGCCGGGACTGGAAGGAGCAGCTCAAGCGCGGCCGCGCCGAGGGCTGGTACCGCGTGATGATCGGCAAGATCGAGGAGATGAAGCCGGTCGGCGACCTCGTCGAGGTCACCGTCAGCACCCCGGACCAGGGCCCGCACACCGGCACCTTCGACGCCGTCATCGACTGCACCGGCCTCGAGGCCGACATCCGCGAGCACCGCGTCCTGGCCGACCTGCTCGACCACTCCAACGCCACCCGCAACCCGGTGGGCCGGCTCGACGTCCAGCGGAACTTCGAGGTCACCGGCACGCAGAACGGCGGCAAGGTCTACGCCTCCGGCAGCGCCACCCTCGGCGGCCCGTTCCCCGGCGTCGACACCTTCTTCGGCCTGCAGATCGCCGCGCAGGAGATCGCCGACGACCTGATCGAGCAGGGGTTCGCGCAGAAGCTGGGGCCGGGCCGGTCGACCAGCCAGTGGTGGAAGTGGGTCCGCAACAAGCAGATCTGACCGATCCGCCCCCGACTCGACGACCGACGCCCGCGACGACCGAGAGAGACGACACCGTGCTGCCCACCCTGAACGGCCGCATCCAGACCAGGATCTTCCTGCTGGCCGTGGTCGGTTCGATCTGGACCCTGCTCATCACCCCGGTGCTCCCGACCGGGGCCTCGCTCGGCGCCTCCTACGGCGCCACCTTCTCCGTGCTGCTGGTCGTGCTGGTGCTCGGCGTGCTCTGGGAGCTCGTCTACCACGGCATCCAGCAGTTCCGGTGGGAGAAGGACTGGCCGACGCTGTTCGGCCTGCTCACCGGCATCCCCGAGGGCCTGCTCGTGTGGTTCCTCTTCGCCGGCGGTGCGATCCCGTGGATCGACTCGCTGCCCGGCCCCGCCTTCGCCATCCACTTCGTCAGCACCTGGCTGATCGTGTGGCTGGTCGCCAACGGCCCGATGCGCGTGCCGTTCATCCACTGGCGGATCAACGGCGGGAGGCTCATCTGATGTCGGCCCCCACGCCTCCGCTCACCGGGACGACCGGCGCACCGGCCACCGTGCCGCCCTTCGACCAGGTCGCCGTCCGGGTCGCCCCCGGCCCCGACCTCGTCGTCCGGATGCCCGGGGTGCTGCTGGTCGTCGGGATCCCCACGCAGCCGTCCGGCCCCGCCGCCCCGGCGGCCCGGCCGGCGCTGGTCGGCTGGGGCTCCGCCCCGGTCCCGCCCGCGCCCGCGGCCGCCCCGGCCGGCGACGCGCTCGTCGGCGAGCTGGTCACGCTGTGCCGCCGGGTGTCCGCGGCCGGGTCCCGGGCCCCGGGCCGCCGGCTGCACGAGGACCTGCGCACCTGGCTCGGCACCGTGACCGAGCCGCCGTCGTTCGCGGTCGCCGCCGCCACCGAGGACGGGCTGACGCTCGTGCTCGTCGGCGGCGGCAGCGCCGAGGTGCCCGACCTGGGGCTGCGGCTCACGCCGGCCCAGGGGGAGAAGCTGGACAACGGCACCCTCGTGCTCGACCGCTCCGTCACCTGGCCGCCGGCCCCGCTGCACCTGTCGGCCGGCTCGCCCGCCGACACCGCGCCGCACCCGCTCGCCGACCTCGAGGCCGGTGCGGTCCCCGGCGCGGCCGCCGTGCTCTCACCGGCTCCCGCGCCGTCGGCTGCCGCTCCGGTGCCGTCGGGCACCATGCAGGTCCGGCTGCCGGCACCGCACGCCCGGGTGCCGCTGTCCACGGCCAAGCCGCCGGCCCGCCCGGTGCCCGCCGCGCCCGCGGGGGCCCCGGCCGGTCACGACCACGCAGGTCACGACCACGCAGGTCACGACCACGCCGGGCACGGGCACGCGGTCCCCGCGCCCCTCGCCGCCCCGGCACCCGCCGTCGACCCGGCTCCGGTCGCGCCGCCGCCGGCGCCGGTGGAGCTGCCGGCGCCGGAGCGGTCGGCGCTGCTGTTCGGCGCCGCCGCCGAGGCGGAACCGGCGCGGCAGCCGCTGCCGACCCCGGGCCAGGAGCCGGCGCCCGCGGCCGCGGAGCCGGAGGACGAGCGGCCCAAGGTCAAGGGCATCCTCTGCAAGAACGGCCACCTCAACGACCCGCGGGCCGGGTTCTGCGCGCTGTGCGGCATCCGCACGACGCAGCAGACGGCGGTGGTCGTCGAGGGCGTGCGCCCGCCCCTGGGCCTGCTCGTCTTCGACGACGGCGCCACGGTCAGCCTGGACATGGACTACCTGCTCGGCCGCGAGCCGGAGACCGACGAGCGCGTCGTCTCCGGCCAGGTGCGGCCGCTGCTGGTCCTCGACCAGACCGGCGGCGTCAGCCGGCACCACGCCGAGATCCGGCTCGAGGGCTGGGACGTGCTGCTGCTCGACGTCGGCTCGGCCAACGGCACGCTCGTCGCCCCGCGCGGCGCCCCGGGCTGGTCCTCGCTGGTGCCGCACCAGCCGATCCGGCTGATCCCCGGCACGGCGGTCCGCATGGGCGGTCGCCAGTTCGCCTTCGAGTCGCAGCACGGCGGCTACTGACCCGCACCCCGCTCCACGCCGGCGCCCGTCTCCCCACCCGGGGAGGCGGGCGCCGTCGCGTTCCCGGGCGGTTCCCCGGGCCGCGGGGGGTCCGGCCGACGCTCGTGCCCTGCCCCCACCTGGGGGCAGAGCACGAGCGCGCGCAGGAGGAGCCACCGGCCGGCGCCCGTGCCGTGCACACCGAGCCGGACCCCCGTCCCGGACGCTCGTGCTCTGCACACACCCGTGTGCAGAGCCCGAGCGTCCTGGCATCAGGCCCCCGGCGCGAAGAAGATACGGAAGCCGCCGTCCACCCGCTCCACCAGCCACAAGTCGTCCCCCGAGGTA
>NZ_JBJGZF010000021.1:0-58248 GCF_054050375.1 Geodermatophilus sp. SYSU D00879 | reverse complement strand
GAGATATGGCACGGGGTCGTGTAAGTGAAGTTTTCGCTGGGCGGGTGGCAATAACCGGCGACCGGCCGGCCCGCCCCCCCCCCCCCCCCCGGCCCCCTCGTGGTGGTCGCGGCGCTCGCCGCTGCCCTCTTCGCCACCGGCGTCGGCCCGCGCCCGCCCGGTCAGGCCTGGGACGTCCTCTACGACGTCGTCCTCTACCACCTGTCCTGGCTGGCGGCCGGCGCCGCCTGCTGGCTGACCGCCCGGCAGGCCCCCCGCGAGGGCCTCGCCTGGCGCGCGCTGGCCACCTCGCTCGTCGTCGGCGCTGCGGGCAACGTCGCGCGCATCGTCGAGACCGGTCAGGCGGGCACCACGCCGGCCCCCGTGGCCGACACCTGCGTCGCCGTCGCCTACGGCAGCCTCTACGTCGCGCTGTTCGTGCTCATCCGCGCCCGCGTCGCGCGGTTCCTGCCCAGCATGTGGCTCGACGGCGTCGTCGCCGCCCTGGGCACCACCGCGGTCGGCACCGGGTTCCTGCTCGGGCCCTACCTCACCGACAGCAGCCACGTCTCGGTCGCCCAGCTCACCTGGCCCGGCGCCGACGTGCTGCTGCTGTCCCTGCTGGTCGGCGTCAGCGCCATCCTCGGCGTGCACCTGGACCGCACCCTGCTGACCATCGCCGGGGCGATCGCCCTGTTCTGCGTCGCCGACGCCTCCCTGTTCGTGCTGAGCGCCGAGGGCCGCTACGCCGACGGCGGGCCGCTGGAGCTGGTGTGGCAGGCCGGCGTGCTGCTGGCCGCCGTCGCCGCGTGGCGCACCACCGGCGACCCGCGGCGCGTCGCCGGGCAGGAGGGCGTGCGCATCACCTGGCGGCTGGTCGCGCTGCCGCTGGCCGGCACGCTCGCCGCCCTCGCCGTGCTGGCCGCCGGCTACGGCGACGACCTGCCCGACAGCGCCGGGTGGCTGGCCGTCGGCTGCGTGCTCGCCGCGCTGGCCCGCACCGCGGTCACCTTCCGCGAGGTGCGGACGTTCGCGGTGGTCCGGCAGGAGGCGCGCACCGACGAGCTCACCGGCCTGCCCAACCGGCGTGCCCTGCTCGAGCGCGCCCGCAGCGTCGTCGCCGCGGCGACCACCGCCTCCCCCGCCGCGCTGCTGCTGCTCGACCTCGACGGGTTCAAGGAGGTCAACGACAGCCTCGGGCACGGCGCCGGCGACCAGCTGCTGTGCCAGGTCGGCCCGCGGGTGGCCCCCGGGCTGCGGCCCGGGGAGGTGCTCGCCCGGCTCGGCGGCGACGAGTTCGCCGTGCTGCTGCCCGCCGTCGACCTGGACACCGCCGCCGAGCGCGCCGGTGTCGTCCACGACCTGCTGCGGCGGCCGTTCGAGGTGGACGGCATCCGGCTGCACGTGGGGGTGAGCATCGGCGTCTCGACCGCCCCGGTCCCCGCCGACGACGTCCAGGAGCTGCTGCGCTGCGCCGACGTGGCGATGTACGCGGCCAAGACCGAGCGCACCGGCGTGCACGTCTACGTCCCCGACCCGACCAGCGGCTCGGGCGAGCGGCTGCGCACGATGGAGGAGCTGCGCACCGCGCTGGTCGAGGACCAGCTCGACGTCCACCTGCAGCCGCAGGTCGCCATGGACGACGGCCGCGTCGTCGGCGTCGAGGCGCTGCTGCGGTGGCACCACCCCGGGCGCGGGCTGCTCGGCCCCGCCCAGGTGCTGCCCGCCGCCGAGCAGGCCGGCCTGCTGCGCCCGCTGACCGACACCGTGCTCGAGCGCTCGCTGGACGCGGTCGCCCGCTGGTGGGACGAGCACCGGGTGCCCGTGTCGGTGAACCTGTCCGCGGCCAACGTCGCCGACCTCGACCTGCCCGGCAAGGTCGCCGCCGAGCTGGCCCGGCGGGGGCTGCCGCCGGCCGCGCTGACCCTGGAGCTGGTCGAGGACACCCTCATGGCCGACCCCGAGCGCGGCCGCACGGTGCTCGGCGAGCTGCGCCGCCTGGGCGTGCGCACCTCCATCGACGACTACGGCACCGGCTACAGCTCGCTGGCCTACCTGCGCCGGCTGCCCGCCGACGAGCTCAAGCTCGACCGCAGCCTCACCGCCGACGTCGACCGCGACGAGCGGGCCGCCGCGATCGTGCGGCACACCGTCGCGCTCGCCCACGACCTGGGCCTGAGCCTGGTCGCCGAGGGCGTCGAGGACCTCAGCACCGCCGCCCGGCTGGCCGCGCTGGGCTGCGACGTCGCCCAGGGCTACGCCGTCGCCCGGCCCATGCCGGTTCCCGACCTGCTGCGCTGGCTGGCCGCCCACCGTTCGGGGCTGCTCCGCCCGGCCTGAGCGCACGGGACGGTGGTTCCCGGGGATGTGCCTTCCCGCCGGAGCGGGCAGGATGGCCGGAGTCGATCAACCCGGAGGTGCATCCCGTGTCCCGCACACAGTCCCGCGGCCCGGTCACACAGTCCCGCGGCCAGGTCATCGGGGCCGAGTTCCAGGAGGGGCTGAGCCACCTCGGCGCCGCCGTCACGGAGGCCGGCCGGGCCGCCGCGGAGCAACTCGCCCCCCGCGTGGACGCCGCGCGCGAGGCGGCCGCCCCGAGGGTCGCCGCCGCCGTGGCGGTGGCCGCGCCCGCCGTCGCCTCCGCCCGTGAGGCCCTGACCCCGCGGGTGGACGCCGCCCGCGTCGCCGCGAGCCCGGTCCTCGACGCCGCCCGCGAGCGCGTCGACGCCGCCGTCGTGGCGCTCACCCCGCGCGTCGTGGCCGCCCGCGAGGCCGCCAACCCCGTCCTCGACGCCGCCCGCGAGCGCGTCGACGCCGCCGTCGACGCGCTGACCCCGCGCGTGGTCGCCGCCCGCGAGTCCGCCGGCCCGGCGCTCACCTCGGCGCTCACCGCCGCCGGTGCCGCCGCCGCCAAGGCCGCCGCGGAGCTCGCGCCCCGGGTGGAGGCCGCCTCGGCCGCCACCCGCAAGGCGCTCGCCACCGAGGTCGCGCCCCGGGTGGCCGCCGCGAAGGACACCGTCGTCCCGGCTCTCGGCAACGCCCGCGACAGCCTGGTCGCCGGTGTCGGCACCGCCCTCGGCGAGCTCGAGCACCGGCGCGCGGAGCTCGTCGGCGGCGCCGCGAGGACCGGCCGGAAGGCCACGCGCACGGCCACGCGGAAGACCGCGAGGAAGGCTGCGCAGGCGAAGCGGAAGGTGGGTACGGACTCCGGGCCGCGCCGCTGGCCGTGGGTGCTCCTCGCGCTGGCGGTCGGCGCGGCGGCGTTCTCGTTCCTGCGCCGCAAGACCGAGGACCCGTGGACGCCGGCGCCCGCCGGCGACGGGCCCGTGCCGAGCTACCGAGAGGACCCCGTGCCCAGCTCCCCGAGCAACGACGAGTCCGGCAAGACCGTCTCCGACGCGATGTTCGTCGCCGGTGACTCGGCGCCGCCCGAGTCCGACATGGGCATCCGCGATGCCCAGAACGTCGCCGGCGACGACGACGCCGGCGCCACCGACCCGACCCAGACCGCGCCCGAGCCGTTCACCAGCGGCGGCGGGGCGGACGAGGGCCCGACCGCCGGGCCCGCCGCCGGCCAGGCCTGACGGCCCGGCACTCGCACCCCGATCGCCCCCGCTGCCCTCGAGGCGGCGGGGGCGATCGCCGTCCGGGAGTACGGTGGGGATCATGAGCGAGACGGTGGCGACCAGTACCTCCGAGCCGTCCCGGATCGGTCCCTCGGGCCGCAAGCTGCTGCGCCTGGAGGTGCGCAACAGCCAGGTCCCGATCGAGCGCAAGCCGGAGTGGATCAAGACCCGGCTGAAGACCGGCCCGGAGTACACCGAGCTCAAGTCGCTGGTCCGCCGCGAGGGCCTGCACACCGTCTGCGAAGAGGCCGGCTGCCCCAACATCTACGAATGCTGGGAGGACCGGGAGGCCACCTTCCTCATCGGTGGCGACCAGTGCACCCGGCGCTGCGACTTCTGCCAGATCGACACCGGCAAGCCGGCCGAGTTCGATGCCGACGAGCCCCGCCGCGTCGCCGAGAGCGTCGCGACGATGCAGCTCCGGTACGCCACCGTCACCGGCGTCGCCCGCGACGACCTGCCCGACGGCGGCGCGTGGCTCTACGCCGAGACCGTCCGCCAGATCCACGCCGCCGTCCCCGGCTGCGGCGTCGAGCTGCTCATCCCCGACTTCAACGCCGACCCCGACCAGCTGGCCGAGGTGTTCTCCTCCCGGCCGGAGGTGCTGGCGCACAACGTCGAGACGGTGCCGCGGATCTTCAAGCGCATCCGCCCCGGCTTCCGCTTCGAGCGGTCCCTCGCGGTGATCACCGCCGCCCGCGAGGCCGGGCTGGTCACCAAGTCCAACCTCATCCTCGGCATGGGCGAGGAGCCCGGCGAGGTGGTCGAGACCATGCGCGCGCTGCACGAGGCCGGCTGCGACCTGCTGACGATCACGCAGTACCTGCGGCCCTCGCCGCGGCACCACCCCGTCGTCCGCTGGGTCAAGCCCGACGAGTTCGTCGGCTTCCAGCAGCAGGCGGAGGAGATCGGCTTCCCGGGCGTGCTCGCCGGGCCGCTGGTGCGCAGCTCCTACCGGGCCGGGCGGCTCTATCAGCAGGCCGTCGAGGCCCGCGGTCTCACCACTCGGGGCTGACCGCCCCGCGGGCTCCCCGGGACCGTGGCGCGACGCCCCTATCCTGGGGACATGGCACGCAGCAAGCCCACAGACTCCCCCGCTCCCGCCGGCAACGCCGGCCGGGGCCCCGCCGCGGGGCGCGGCCGGTCGACGGGCGGTGCCACCGCGGCGGGGAAGGCGGGCAAGCCCGCCAAGACCGGCAAGGACGGCGAGCCGAAGGTCGGCCGGCTGAAGAAGGTCGGCAACCAGGTCCGCATGATCAAGCAGGCCTACTCGCTGACGCGCAAGAACGACCCCAAGCTGCCGTGGTACATGCTCATCGCCTTCGTGGCGGTGGCCGGTGTGGTCGAGCTGGTGGCCATCCTGTTCGGGGCGCCGTTCCTGTTCCTGCCGATCGCGGTCGTCCTGGGCGTGCTCGCGGCGATGATCGTCTTCGGCCGCCGCGCGCAGGGCTCGGCCTACCGCCAGGTGGAGGGCCAGCCCGGCGCCGCCGCGTGGGTGCTCGAGGGCATGCGCGGTGACTGGCGGGTCTCCGCCGGGGTCGCCGGCACCGCCCAGCTCGACGCGGTGCACCGGGTGCTCGGCCGCCCGGGCGTCGTCCTGGTCGGCGAGGGCTCGCCGGTCCGCGTCCGCGGCCTGCTGGCGCAGGAGAAGAAGCGCATCGCCCGCGTCGTCGGCGACACCCCCATCTACGACGTCACCGTCGGCGAGGAGGAGGGGCAGGTCCCCCTCCGCAAGCTCAGCGCCCACGTGATGAAGCTGCCCCGCAACCTGTCCGCCGGTGAGGTCAACACCCTCGGCCGGCGGCTGGCCGCGCTCGGCGGCGCGCGCCCGCCCGTCCCCGGCGGCCCGCTGCCCGGCGGCCGGCAGATGACGGTCAGCCAGCGGCAGGTCCGCCGCCGCTGAGGAAGGACCTCCCTGCCCCTCACCGCTCGCACGCTCGCGGCGGCCCCGTGCAGGGAGTCCGTCACAGCCGGCCGAAGGGCTCCGCGTAGCGGAAGGTGCCGCGCTGCTCGGGGCCGGCCAGCCGGCGGGCCCGGAAGTGTGCGCCCCACGCGGGGTCCGGCGGCTCGACGCCCAGGTCCGAGGCGCGCCCGAAGCCGGCCCGCGCGTAGAAGCCCGGGTCGCCGAGCAGCGCCACGAGGCGCTCCCCCGCGGCCTCGGCGACGGCGACCAGTGCGTGCACGAGCACCGTCCCGACGCCCCTCCCCTGCCGGTCGGGACGCACGCCGAGCGGGCCCAGCCCGAGGACCGGGGCGCCGAGGGGCTCGATCCACCCGCGGGTGGCGAGCACGTGCCCGACGACGTCGTCCCCGTCGACGGCGACCAGCGACAGGTGCGGCAGGAAGCCCGCGTCCGCGCGCAGCTCCCCCACCAGCCGGGCCTCGACGTCGGTGGGGAACGCCGCCCGGTGCACCGCGTCGACGGCGGCGGCGTCGGCCGGCCGCTCGCGGCGGACGATCACCGGTCGAGGACGACGGCGGTGTCGGTGAGCCGGTCGTGCATCCCCCGGCCGTCGGCGTCGACCACCAGCGCGGGCACCAGCAGCATCAGCAGCCCGGTGCGGACGACGGCGCGCCAGAGCGCCAGCCGGGACGCGGGGCGCGGGTGCGCCAGCCGCAGGCCCAGCAGCCGCATCCCCGGCGTCTGCCCGACCGCCACGAGGAACACGACGTAGACCACCGCGAACGACAGCAGGCTCCAGTTGCCCGGCAGGTCGGGGGCGGTGAACAGCCCCGCGACGACGGCGGAGAGGAAGGCGTCGACCAGGAACGCCAGCACCCGGGTGCCGAAGGGCGCCAGCGACCCGGGCCCGCTCTCCGGCAGGCCCAGCGACGCACCCCGCCGACGCTCCTGAGAGGGTGGCTGTGCGTCCCTGACCATGCCCACCAGCGTAGGACCCGCCCGCCGCACGCCCGGCCGCTCGCGCGCGACGGCGCCCGGTGCGACACGCCGGAGCCGTTGTTACCGCCCTGAAACAGGCGGGACACCCCGGGGCAACTCCCCGGCCATAGCTTGCGAGTCGGCTGTCCGCCCCATACCGGAGGATCGATGTTCACCAGTCCCGACGAGGTCGCCGCCTACATCCGCGACAACGACGTCGAGTACGTCGACGTGCGCTTCTGCGACCTGCCCGGCGTCATGCAGCACTTCACCATCCCGGCGTCGGCGTTCGGTGAGGACACCTTCTCCGACGGCCTCGGCTTCGACGGGTCGTCGATCCGCGGGTTCCAGGCGATCAACGAGTCGGACATGCTGCTGCTGCCCGACGCCAACAGCGCCTTCCTCGACCCGTTCCGCAAGAGCAGGACGCTGAACGTCAACTTCTTCATCCACGACCCGATCACGCGCGAGGCCTACAGCCGCGACCCGCGCAACGTGGCGAAGAAGGCCGAGGCGTACCTCGCCAGCAGCGGGATCGCCGACACCGCCTACTTCGGCCCGGAGGCGGAGTTCTACATCTTCGACTCGATCCGCCACAACACGGGGATCAACGAGGGCTACTACCACATCGACTCGGTCGAGGGCGCCTGGAACTCCGGCTCCGCCACCGGGGAGAACGGCGTCGGCCCGAACCTCGGCTACAAGACCCGCGCCAAGGGCGGCTACTTCCCGGTCGAGCCCTACGACCACTACAGCGACCTGCGCGCCGACATGATGACCAACCTGACCAACGTCGGGCTGGAGCTCGAGCGCGGCCACCACGAGGTCGGCACCGCGGGCCAGGCGGAGATCAACTACAAGTTCGACACCCTGCTGCGCGCCGCCGACAGCCTGATGCTGTTCAAGTACGTCATCAAGAACACGGCCTGGCAGGCGGGCAAGACCGTCACCTTCATGCCCAAGCCGCTGTTCGGCGACAACGGCTCGGGCATGCACTGCCACCAGAGCCTCTGGAAGGACGGCGAGCCGCTCTTCCACGCCGAGACCGGCTACGCGGGCCTGTCCGACACCGCCCGCCACTACATCGGCGGCCTGCTGGCCCACGCCCCGTCGCTGCTGGCCTTCACCAACCCGACGGTGAACAGCTACCACCGCCTGGTGCCGGGCTACGAGGCCCCGATCAACCTCGTCTACTCGGCCCGCAACCGCTCGGCCTGCTGCCGCATCCCGATCTCCGGCGACAACCCGAAGGCCAAGCGCATCGAGTTCCGCGTGCCCGACCCGTCGGCCAACCCCTACCTCGCCTTCTCGGCGATGCTCATGGCCGGCCTCGACGGCATCAAGAACAAGATCGAGCCGCCGGCGCCGGTGGACAAGGACCTCTACGAGCTGCCGCCCGAGGAGGCCCTGGGCATCGAGAAGGTCCCGGCGTCGCTGGACGCCGTCCTCGACCGGCTCGAGGTCGACCACGAGTACCTGATCGACGGCGGCGTCTTCACGCCCGACCTGATCGAGACGTGGATCGAGTACAAGCGGGAGAACGAGATCGACCCGATCCGCCTCCGCCCGCACCCGCACGAGTTCGCCATGTACTACGACATCTGATCCACCCGCTGCGCCCGAGGGGCCGGTGACCTGCACGGACAGGTCACCGGCCCTTCTCGTGCGCTCGATCTGCTCCCAGCGCGGACGATCACCGTGCTGGCAGCGTGACTGCAGCACCGCCCCGACGGTGTCCGGCGTCGCTCGTGACCTGTCCCCGGGGACGGCCGTCACGCCGTGACGGCGGGCTGTGGGACCGGGAGGTTCCGCAGGTGTCTCACCGTCCGGCCGGGGCCGGCGGCCTCCGCAACGGGCGGCAACCCATCACGGTCGGCCGCACGGCGTCACCGCAGTCACCGTCAGCTGCGGGGCCGCGGGGCGTTCTCGGTCCTGAACGCCGTCCCCCGGGTGCCGGTCCTGCCGCGGATCTCGTCCTTGGTGCGGGTCTCGCGCAGGACGAGCGCTGAGACGAACGTGATCACGCCCATGAGGAAGATGTAGGCCGACACCGAGGCCGACGAGCCCGTGGCCGCCAGGAGCGCGGTCATGAGGAACGGTGTGGCCCCGCTCACCAGGATGGCGGCCAGCTGATAGGCCAACGAGGCCCCCGAGTAGCGGATCCGCGGCTCGAACAACTCGGCCAGGAAGGCGGCCAGGGGACCGTAGGTGAGGGAGGACCCGATCAGCCCGCCGACGAGCGCCAGGAAGATCAGTGGCAGCGACCCGGTGTCGATGAGCCAGAAGAACGGGAACGCCCACAGGGCGATGATCGCCGCGCCCAGCAGGATGGGAGGCCGGCGGCCGATCCGGTCCGACACGCTCCCGCTGAAGTAGATGACGAACACGGAGAGCGCCGAGGCGAGGAGCGTGATGGTGAGCAGGTCGTCGCGCTCGATGCCGAGGTCGCGGGTGGCGTAGTCCAGGACTCCGGCGATGCTGATGTAGAAGATCGCGTTGGTGCCGAACAGCAGTCCCGCCCCGAGCAGCACCGGCCGGCGGTGCTTGCGCACCACCTCCGTGAGCGGTGCCTGCGCCACCTCGGTGTGACCTGCGCGGTCGTGGTGCTCCTGCAGCTGACGGAAGACCGGGGTGTCCTCGACCCGCAGCTGGATGAACATGACCACGGGGAGCAGCACGGCGCTGGCCAGGAAGGGGATGCGCCAGCCCCAGGAGATGAAGGCCTCGGGGCTCACCGCGGCGCTCACCGCCAGGAAGACGACGTTGCCCAGGATGACGCCGATGGGGACGCCCATCTGCCCGAAGGTGCCCGCGCGCCCCTGGCGGTCCCGCCCGGCGTTCTCGGTGAGCAGGAGGATGACCCCGCCCCACTGTCCGCCGACCGCGATGCCCTGCAGGAAGCGCAGCACGACGAGCGCGATCGGCGCGAGCATGCCGATCGAGTCGGCCGTCGGCAGCAGGCCGATGAGGAAGGTCGCCGATCCCATCAAGATCAGGCACGTGACGAGGGCCGGCTTGCGGCCGACCTTGTCCCCGAAGTGGCCGAAGACCAGGCCACCGATGGGTCGGGCGATGAAGCCGGCCCAGAAGGTGCTGAAGGCCAGCAACGTGCCGACGAGCGGAGAAGCGTCGGGGAAGAACAGCTCACCGAACACCAACGCCGCCGCAGTGGCGTAGATGAAGAAGTCGTACCACTCGATCGAGCTCCCGATGAGCCCTGCGGCCATGAGCTTGCGCAGCGACCGCCGGTCGAGGGCGGGCTCTGCCTGTCGTGGGGTTGTCATCACGGTTCCTGTCGCCGTGGCGGAGGTGCGATGGACCTTTCCGGCAGGCTCTGGGGGCAGCGCGGTGCGGGCAATCGCGGGCGGAGGAACGCTCACTTCTGGGCGGCGTCCGGCTGCGCCGGCTGCTCCGACATCCGTCCGGACACTCTGACACTTCGGTAGGAGGGGCGAGGTCCACCTGCTGGCCTCGGCGACGACGAGCGCCCCTACGGGATGTCCCGATGAACGCTACGCCCGGCCCCCAGCTCCGCCAGTCGGGGCCCGTCGACCGCCGGGAGCGCGGCGTCCCCGTCGCCCACGGACCGGACCGGTCCGCACCCGCGGCCGCCGATGGTGGGGGCGGACGGCGGGTCCCACCCGGGGCTTCGCAGATGACGTCGACGGCGGGACAATGCCGTCGGCCGACTCGAGCCACGGGACGACCCCCGGGGGAACGGGAGACGTGGTGGACGCGTCGACGATGGACGGGCACGAGCCGGGCCGGACGGTGGAGCCGCCGGACGGGGACACCCCGCAACCGCGGGACGCGCCGGGCACCGGGCCCGGCAGGGCCCCGACCGACACTGGCGGCGCCGACGACGACCGCGCGGAGCTGCGGCGGTACCGGGCGCTGGTGGAGTACGCCCCCGACGCCGTCGTGATCCTCGACCTCGACACGGGCCGGTTCGTCACGGTCAACCGGGCCGCCGAGGAGCTGTTCGGCATGAGCCGGGCCGAGCTGCTGCAGGTCGGGCCGGCCGAGGTCAGCCCGCCGGAGCAGCCCGACGGGCGGTCCTCGCGGGAGGCGTCGGCGGCGCAGCTGGAGCGGGCGCTGGCCGGCGAGCGGCCCCGCTTCGACTGGACCCACCGCCGCGCCGACGGCACCGACGTCCCGTGCGAGGTCACCCTGCTGCGGCTGCCCGACCCCGAGCGGCGGCTGGTCCGCGGCAGCCTCCTGGACGTCACCGAGCGGCGCGCCACCGAGACCGCCCTCGCCGCGCAGGCCGCCCGCCGGATCGCGGAACAGATCGCCCGGCGGGCCGCGGAGGCGAGCGTGGCCCGGCTGCAGGCCACCGTCGCGGGCCTCAACGCGATCGTGTGGGAGCGCGACCCGGCCACGCTGCGGCTCACCTTCGTCAACGAGCGGGCCGAGGAGCTGCTCGGCTACCCGGCCTCGCGGTGGCTGGCCGACGAGGGGCTGTGGTCGCGGATCCTGCACCCCGACGACCGCGACGAGGTGCTGGACCGGGTGCGCCGCGAGGTGGACGCCGGCGCCGTGGACTTCACGCTGACCTACCGGGTGTGCAGCGCCGACGGCCGGTGGGTGTGGCTGCAGCACCTCGGCCACGTCGCCCGCGACGAGGACGGCACCGCCCGCACGCTGCACGCGGTCCTGTTCGACGTCACCGAGGCCCGGCGCCGGGAGCGGGCCGCGGAGCTGCTGGCCGCCGCCGCCGCGGCGCTGGCCGCCCCGGGGGCGGTGGAGGACCGGCTGGCCGCGGTGGCCGCCCTCGCCGTCGAGGAGCTCGCCGACCGGGCCCTGGTGTGGCTGCGCGGCGACGACGACCGCCACAGCATCGTCGCGGCCGCCCCCGCCGACGCGGCCCCGGGCCTCACGGGCGTGCCCCTGCTCGTCGTCCCCGAGGAGCTGCGCCCGTCCGTGGAGGCCGGGCAGCCGTTCGTCGTCGGCACCGTGACCGAGGCGCTGCGGGACGAGGCCACCGGCCGCGCGCCGGCCCGGCTGCCCACCGACCCGCTCCCGGTCGGCCCCCGCCTGGTGGTGCCGCTGGTGACCGGCGGGGAGCGGGTCGGGCTGCTGTCCCTGGCCGTCGCGGACCCCGGCCGCCGCTTCGACGACGCGGACCGGGCGCTCGCCGGCGACCTCGGCCGGCTGGTCGCGACGACGGTGGCCGCCGAGCGGCTCGCCGAGCGGCAGCGCCAGCTGCACGACCTCGCCGTGGCCCTGGCCGCCGCCGGCACCGCCGCGGAGGCCGGCGCCGAGCTCACCGCGCGCCTGCACGAGTCGCTGGGCGCGGCGGTGGTCGCGGTGTGCGCCCTCGGCGAGGACGGCCTGCTGCACACCGTCGACGTCCACGGCGACTCCCCCGGGTGGACCGCCGGGTTCAGCACCATCCGGCTGTCCGCGCCGGCCCCGCTGGCCGAGGCCGCCCGCACCCGCCGCCCGGTGTGGCTGCCCGACCGCGAGGCGCTGGTGGCCGGCTACCCGGAGATGGAGCCGTTCCTGCGGCCGGGGACCCAGGCGACGGCGTCGCTGCCGCTGCTGGCCGGTCCCCGCCTGGTCGGCGCGGTGGCGGTGGTGTTCGACCGGCCGCGGGCCTTCGACGCCGCCGAGCGCGCGTTCCTGCTCACCGTCGCCGGGCAGGTCGCCGGGGCGCTGGAGCGGGCCGCGCTGGCCGACGTGCGCCGGGAGATGGCCGACACGCTCCAGCGCAGCCTGCTGCCCGCCCGCCTGCCCACCTCCGACCGGCTGACCGTGACCGCCCGTTACCTGCCGGCGGTCACCGGCACGTCCGCCGGCGGCGACTGGCACGAGGTGGTGCCCGTGCCCGGCGAGCGGACGGCGCTGGTCGTGGGCGACGTGGTGGGGCACGGCGCCTCGGCGGCGGCGGTGATGGGCCGCCTGTCCAGCGCGCTGTCCGGCGTGCTGCTCACCGGGGAGGGGCCGGCGCGGGCGCTGGAGCTGCTCGACGGCTTCGCCGGGCGGATCGACGGCGCCGCGCTGGCCACCGTCGCCTGCCTGGTCCTGGACCCGGCCACCGGCCGGCTCACCGCCAGCACCGCCGGCCACCCCCCGCCGCTGCTGGTCGCCCCCGACGGGTCGGCCGTCCTGCTCGACGGCGGGCACGGTCCGGCGCTCGGCGTGGCCGGCACCGGCCGGCGGCCGGAGACGGTCAGCGTCCTGCCCGCCGGCGCCACCCTGCTGCTCTACACCGACGGGCTGGTCGAGCGGCGCGGCAGCCTGCTCGACGAGGGCCTCGCGCGGCTGGCGGCGGCGGCCGGGGCGCGGGCGACGGCGCCGCTGCCGGCGCTGGTCGACGGCGTGCTCACCGACCTGCTCGGCGGCGGCCACGGCGCCGACGACGACGTCGCCGTGCTCGCCGCCCGGCTGCACCCCGCTCCGCTGCGCCTCGAGCTGCCCGCCGACCCCCTGCAGCTGGCGCGGCTGCGGCGGGAGGTGTCCCGGTGGGCGGGCGAGGCCGCGCTGTCCCCCGACGCCACCGGGGACCTGCAGCTGGCGGTCGGGGAGGCCGCGGCCAACGCCGTCGAGCACGCCTACCGCGACGCGACCGAGCCGGGCCGCGTGCTGGTCGAGCTCGTCGCCGACCCCGACGGCGGGGTGGCGGCCACCGTCACCGACGGCGGCACCTGGCAGCCCGCGGCCGCCGACCGCGGCTTCCGCGGCCGCGGGCTGGACATGATCGCGGCGCTCGCCGGCGGTGTCGACGTCCTCCCCGGCCCGGGTGGCACCGCACTGCGGTTCCGGCTGGCGCCACCGGGCCCGGTGCCGCCGCCGGCCCCGGGGTCCGTCGCGGCGGCGGGCGCCCCCGCGGTCCTGCGGGCCGAGGACGAGCCCTACGGCCGCCGGCTGGAGCTGGCCGGCGACCTGGACCTCGCCGGCGTCACGGAGGTCCGGACGGCGCTGCTCGCCGAGGTCACCGACGGCCGGCCGCTCCTGCTGGACCTCACCCGGCTGGGCTTCGTCGCGAGCGTCGGCGCCGGCCTGCTGCTCGAGGCCGCCCGGACGGCGGGCGGCCACCTCGAGGTCGTGCTGCCGCCCGGCGGGTCGGCCCGGCGGCTGCTCGACCTCACCGGTCTGTCCGAGGTCCTGACCGGCGGGGGCGCGCCCGCGACCCGGTGACGCCGCGGCACCCGCCCGGCGTCCGCGGCCGCGGGTCCCGGGGAGGAGCCGGGCCGCACCCGGCCGTGCCGCCCCTCCCGTCCCGGACGAGCCCGACCCGGAACGACCGGGGTCCGGTCAGCGCCCGGCCGGGACCAGCCGGGCCGGCCCCGCGGGCGCCTGCGCCGTCGCGGCCCGCAGCAGGTCGTAGGTCCCCTGGACGGCGGCGGCCCACCGGCCGGCCACCGGTTCGCCGCGCAGCCAGGTGGCGGCGGCGAGCAGCAACTGCTGGCCGGCCGCCGCCTCGAGGTTGAGGTGGACCGGCAGCGGCAGCACGCGCAGCAGCCCGCCCGGGTGGTCGGTGAGCAGCGTGTCGGCCAGCCCCGCCGCGCCGGAGGCGGCCAGCAGCGCCCGCGTCCGCGGCCCCCAGGGCCGGGTCCAGGGCACGACGAGCAGCGCCAGCGTGCTCACCACGTCGAGGACGGCGTGCGCCCGGGGCGGCAGCGGCCGGGCCGGGGCGAGCGGGTCACCGGGCCGGGAGCGCGGGATCACCACGTCGTCGTCGATCGGCTCGCGGCGGTCCAGCTCCCCGGAGAGGAAGACCTCCACCAGCCGGGCGGTCACGTCCGGCGCCGACCAGTGGGCGTTGTGCGCCGCGCCCTCGACCACGACCAGCCGGCCGTCGGGCAGCAACCGGGTGACCTGCTCGGCCCACGCCTGGGTCAGCGTCCGGTCGTGCCGGCCGCGCACCACCAGGGTCGGGGCGACGACGTCGGGCAGCCGCCGCTCGACCGGGTCGCCGGAGCTGCGGACCAGCTGCTGCACCATCCGGGCCACGCCCGTGGACAGGTACTCGACCTGCATCACCGGCTGCAGCGTGGGCACCTCGAAGACTTGGTTGCGCAGCACCTGCGGGTACTGCTGCCACGGCCGGCGGTACCGCGGGTCCGGGGTGGGGCCGGACAGCACGAGCCGCGCCACGCGCTCCGGGTGACGGGCGGCGAGCTCGACGCCGACCTGCGCGCCGATCGAGTTGCCGACGACGTGCGCCCGGGCGATGCCGACCGCGTCCAGCCAGGCGAGCAGGTGCCCGGTCTGCGTGGCGACGTCGGGCCCGCCGGGCCGGCGCAGCCGCGGGTCCCGGGGCGAGCGGCCGAAGCCCGGCAGGTCGGGCGCCACGACGTCGTGGCCCAGCGCGGCCAGGCGCCGCCCCAGCGGCACGAGGTAGCGGCTGGACAGCCCCAGCCCGTGCAGCAGCACGACCGGGGTCCGGCCCGCGTCCTCGCCGGAGCGCCACGTCCGGGCGTGCACCCGGGTGCCGAGGGCGGGCACGTCGGTCCAGACCCGTCGCGGAGCGGGACCGGCGGGACGGAGGGAGGGCGGCACGGGCACGGGTCCTCCGGAGGGAGGTGGGTCGCCCCGTGGCTCAGGGCGCCGACCCCGTACCCGGACCGAGGGGGGGACCACACCGGGCCGTTCCGGATCGGGACGGTGATGCCGGTGGGCCCGGTCGCCGCCGACCGCCGTCTCAGCGACGGCCCGCCGCCGCGGCCGCGAGCACCCCGAGGTCGTTGGCGGCCAGGTGCAGCAGCGCGGGCGCCAGCAGGCTGCCGCTGCGCTCGCGCAGCCAGGTGAACAGCGCGCCCGCGCCCGCCGTGCCGAGGCAGGCCGCGGCGACCGCGCCGGCCCTGCGCACCGGGTCCGCGCCCCGCCCGTTGAGCGTGAGCCCCTCCAGGGTCGGCGCCACGTGCCACAGGCCGAACAGGGCCGCCGCCGCGCCGGTCGCGCGCCCCGGGGGCAGCACCCGCCGCAGCACCGGGGGCAGCACGCCGCGGAAGGCGACCTCCTCCCACAGCACGGTGCCGACCGGGATGCGCACCAGCACCCGGGCGGCCAGTCCCCGCGCGCCCAGCCCCGCCACGCGGGCGTCCACGAGCAGCGGCCGCAGGGCGGGGACGGCGAGACCGGTGGCGTAGCCGGCGCCGACCACCGCGGCGCAGGCCCCGCCCCACCGGGCACCGGACCGCAGCCGCCGCGGGTCCAGGCCGAGCTCGGCCGAGGACACCCCGCCCGCGCGGGCGGCCACCAGCAGCGCGGCGGTGGCCGCGGCGTTCACCGGCGCGT
Source organism: Geodermatophilus sp. SYSU D00879 (assembly GCF_054050375.1). Lineage (NCBI taxonomy): Bacteria > Bacillati > Actinomycetota > Actinomycetes > Geodermatophilales > Geodermatophilaceae > Geodermatophilus > Geodermatophilus sp. SYSU D00879. The sequence continues at coordinate 42,516 of NZ_JBJGZF010000021.1, read as the reverse complement.
ACGCCTGCTGCGGCAGCCGCGGCACGAGGAGGTCGTTCCAGGCCGCGAGCAGCACGGCCAGGCCGGCGGCCCGGCGGACGTCGGAGCGGCGGGCGGGCACCGGCACCGCCTACTGCCGGGGTGTCTGCACCGACTCGACGATGCCGTCGGCGATGTCGCGGAGCTCGCGGTTGCAACGCACGGAGGCCTCGCGCAGGATCTCGAAGGCCCGCGCGGCGTCGACCCCGCGCCGGGTCATGAGGACGCCCGGTCTCCGCAGCAGGTCCTCCATCACCGGATCGTGTCACGGGACCCCGACGACGGCGACGGGCCGGGACCCCGCGTGCGGGGTCCCGGCCCGTCGGAGGACCGGTCGGGTCAGGCGGTGGCGGGCTGCCGCAGGTCGGCGTCGACGCCACCGGTCTCGGCGGCGACCGGGACGGACGCCGCGCCGGTGCGGAACCGCTCGAGGTCGAGGATGCCCTCGCGCCGGGCGACGATCGTCGGGACCAGCGCCTGGCCGGCGACGTTCACCGCGGTGCGGCCCATGTCGAGGATCGGGTCGATCGCCAGCAGCAGGCCGACGCCGGCCAGCGGCAGGCCCAGCGTGGACAGCGTGAGCGTCAGCATGACCACCGCGCCGGTGACGCCGGCGGTGGCGGCCGAGCCGACCACCGACACCAGCGCGATGAGCAGGTAGTCGGTGAGCGACAGCGGCACGTCGAAGAACTGCGCCACGAAGATCGCTGCCAGCGCCGGGTAGATCGCGGCGCAGCCGTCCATCTTCGTCGTCGCCCCGAGCGGGACGGCGAAGGAGGCGTAGGACCGCGGCACGCCCAGGTTCTGCTCGGTGACCCGCTCGGTCACCGGCAGCGTGCCGATCGACGACCGGGAGACGAAGGCGAGCTGGATGGCCGGCCAGGCGCCGGCGAACCACCGCAGCGGCGAGAGGCCGTGCAGGCGGAGGAGCACCGGGTAGACGACGAACAGCACCAGCGCCAGGCCCGCGTAGACGGATCCGGCGAAGACGCCGAGGGAGCCGAGCGAGTCCCACCCGTAGGTGGCCACGGCGTTGCCGATCAGGCCGACGGTGCCGATCGGGGCCAGCAGGACGACCCACCACAGGAGCTTCTGGACGACGGCCAGGGCGGAGCGGACCAGGCCGAGGAACGGCTCGGCCGGCTCGCCGACCTTGAGGATCGCGACGCCGATCGCCACCGACAGCACGATCAGCTGCAGGACGTTGAACGACAGGCCGATCGAGCCGTCGTCGCCCGCCGAGGCCTGCAGGCCGAGGACGTTGCCCGGCACCAGGCCGGTGAGGAAGTCCCACCAGGAGCCGGTGGTCTCGGGCGCGGCCTGGGCGGCGGCGTCGACGCTGCTGTTGCGGCCGGGCTGGGTGAGCAGGCCCAGGCCGATGCCGATGGACACGGCGATCAGTGCGGTGATCGCGAACCACAGCAGGGTCTGGCCGGCCAGCCGGGCGGCGTTGGAGACCTGGCGGAGGTTGGCGATGCTGACGATGACCGCGGTGACGACGAGCGGCGGGACCAGGACCTTGAGCAGCGTGACGAAGGTCTGGCCGACGGTCTGCAGGGTGCTGGTGAGCCAGTTCGGCGTCCCGTCGGCGACGGGGCCGAGGTCGCGGGCCACGAGGCCGAGCGCGACGCCCACCACGAGGGCGAGGAGGACCTGCGCCGCGAACGGGACGCGGCGGAGACGTGCGAGCACTGAGGTGCCTTTCGGGGTTCTTCGGGAGGGGACGGCGGGCGGGTGCGGCGTCAACAGCCCGCGGTCGTCATCCGGCAGTTGTCCAGCTCACGCCGGCGCGTGAGTCCCCAGGGGTTCGGCACGTCTGGGAGCAATGCGGACGCGGCCGCGCCGCATCCCGGCTGTGCGGAGGCTCACGGCGAGAGCACCAGATCCCGTACGGGCGTACGGTTTCTCCCGTACGTCCGTACCACTCCTGGAGAGCGCCGTGGCCTGGGTCCTGCTGGTCGTCGCCGGCCTGTTCGAGACCGCCTTCGCCGTCTCGCTCAAGCAGTCGGAGAACTTCACCCGGCTGTGGTGGTCGATCGCCTTCGTGGCCTGCGCCGCGGCGAGCTTCCTGCTGCTCTCCGCGGCCCTGCGGACGCTGCCCGTCGGCACGGCCTACGCGGTCTGGACCGGGATCGGCGCGGGCGGCACCGCGGTGGTCGGCATGTGGCTGCTCGGCGACCCGGTCACCACCGTGCGGATCGTCGCGATCCTGCTGATCCTCGGTGGCGTCGTCGCCCTGCAGCTGGCGCCGTCGGCGGCGCACTGATGGCCTCCCCGACCGCCCGGGGCGCGGCCCGGCGCGCGGCCATCGCCGCGGCGGCGGCGCGGGTGGTGGCCGACGGGGGCCCCGACGCGCTGACCCACCGGGCCGTGGCCGCGGTGTCGGGCATCCCGCTGGGCACGATCACCTACCACTTCGGCGCGCTCGACGAGCTGCGGGCGGCGGCGGTCGGGGCCCTGCTGGCCGAGGAGACCGGCCGGGCGGAGGAGCTGGTCGCGGCACTCCCCCGCCGTCCGCGGTCGGCGTCCGCGACGGCCCGGCACGTCGTCGACGTCGTCCTGGGCGCCGGCCGGGACGACGACGAGGAGCTGCTGTCCCTCTACGAGCGCTTCCTCGCCTGCGGCCGGCACCCCGCGCTGCGCCCGCTCCTGCGGGACGCGCGCGCCCGGACCGACGCCGCCCTGACCGACCTGCTGGACCGGTGCGGGCGCCCGGGCGCCGACGTCGGGACCCTGGTCACCCTCGTCGACGGGTCCGTGCTGTCGGCGCTGGTCGAGGGGGACGGCTCGGCCCGGCGGCGGGCGGAGGAGGCGGTCGCGCGGGCGCTGCGCTGACCGGGGCGCCGCGCGGGTGGGTGTCAGGCGGCGTCGTCGACGGCGGGCTCGTCCTCCATCGCCACCATGACCTCGTTGGTCTGCAGCGTGACCAGCCAGGCCAGCGCGTGGTCCTCGACCGGGCGGCCGGAGACGTGCGCGATGGCGTCGAGCTGGGCGGCGACCAGCCCGCGGGCGGCCTGGTAGACGTCGGCGGCGGACACGGCCATCTCGAGCTCGTCGAGCCACAGCCGCCCGTCGGGCAGCACGCGGACGTCGGGCTGGCTGCCGACGCCGAGGTCGGCGGCCGCGCTGCCCAGGACCGACATCCCGGCACGCAGCTCGGTGAGCCGGCGGGAGCGGCGGCCGGGTGACGGCGCGGGCTGCGGGTCGGACATCGGGGCCTCCTGTCGGACGGGCCCCGCGGGCGTGGGGCCTGTCCCCAGGGTCGGCAACCCGGGCGCGGCACCGGACCACGCATGGGGCGGCGCGGACGGGTGGGACGCGCGGGACGAGACGTTGCGTGCCCGACCCGTGCAGCAACCCGTTCCCCGGTCCGGCGGCGGCCTGCACGATGCCCCGCCGTGACCAGCCGCCCGGGGTGCACCCGCCGTCGCCGCCGCTCCGCCCGTTCGTCCCGCAACTCCTGCGACGGCTGGGACGGCTGCTCGGACGGCTGCGACGCGATCGGCCTGTTCACCCTGCTCTGGCTGGCGCTGCCCGCGGCGCTGGTCACCCCGGCGCCGGCCGGGACGCCGTGGGCGGCGCGCTGGCCGGTCCGGCTCGTCGTCGCCTACCGCGAGCGGGTCAGCCCCACCCGCCCACCGGTGTGCCCCTTCACGCCGACCTGCTCGACCTACGGGCTGGAGGCGCTGCGGACGCACGGCGCGCTGCGCGGGCTGTGGCTGACCCTCGACCGGCTGCGCCGCTGCCGCCCGGGCGCCGGCGGCAGCGACCCGGTGCCGGCTCAGGCGTAGCCCCAGACCTCCTGGGCGACCTCGACGACCAGTGCCAGCTTGGCCACCTGCTCGTCGCGGGTCAGCGCGTTGCCCTCGACGGTCGAGGAGAAGCCGCACTGCGGCGAGAGCGCCAGCTGCTCCAGCGGCACGTACCGCGCGGCCTCGTCGATCCGCCGCCTGAGCGCGTCCCTGCTCTCCAGCTCCGGCCGCTTCGTCGTCACCAGGCCCAGGACGACCCGCTTGCCCGGCGGGACGAACCGCAGCGGCTCGAAGCCGCCGGAGCGGGCGTCGTCGTACTCGAGGAAGAAGCCGTCGACCTCCAGGCCGCCGAACAGCGCCTCGGCGACGAAGTCGTAGCCGCCCTCGGCCACCCAGGAGGAGCGGAAGTTGCCCCGGCACATGTGGGTGGTGACCGTGAGGCCCTCGGGCCGGTCGGCCAGCGCGGCGTTGATCTGCCGGATGTAGCGCTCGTGCTGGTGCTCGGCGTCCCGGCCCTGGGCGGCGAGCTCGGCGCGCTGGGCGGGGTCGTTGAGGTAGGCCAGGCTTGTGTCGTCGAGCTGCAGGTAGCGGCAACCCAGCGCGGCCACCCCGCGCACCTGCTGCGTGTACGCCGCCGACAGGGCGTCCCAGAACGCGTCCTCGTCGGGGTAGACCGCCGGGTCGATCGCGGCCGCGCCGCCGCGGTAGTGGACCATCGACGGCGAGGGGATCGTCAGCTTCGCCGTCTGCCCCTCGGACACCTGGCTCTGCAGGTAGGCGAAGTCGCGGCCGAAGATCGGCTCCCCGATCGACAGCGGGCCGTCGACGTGCAGCCCCGCCGGGGTGAAGTCGATCGTCCCGTCGGCGTTCTTGAAGTGGACGACGATGTCCTCGCCGGTCACCTTGCTGATGCCGCCGATGGCGTAGATGAAGTCCATGTGCCACGAGGCGCGGCGGAACTCGCCGTCGGTGGCGGTGCGCAGGCCGACGTCGCGCTGCAGCCGGACGACGTCGGCGATCGCCTCGTCCTCGATCCCGCGCAGCTCGGCGTCGTCGATCTCCCCGGCGGCGTGCCGGGCGCGGGCCTCGAGCAGCGACGCGGGGCGCAGCAGGCTCCCGACGTGGTCGGCGCGGAACGGCGGGCCGGAGGTGTCGGTCATGCCGCGAGCCTGGCGCAGGACGGCCCCGGACGCGCGCCGGCGGCGGCCCCACGGGTGGGGACCGCCGCCGGGACGGGGTGGTGCGGGGATCAGGCGACCGGGTCGATCCGGTCGGTCGCCGGTGCGGTCACGGGCCGGTTCGCCGTGAGGAAGGCCGTGAACGCGTCCAGGTCGATCGAGGTGGTGACGGCGTTCGTGCCGTTGGTGAGCTGGGTGAACCCGTCACCACCGCCGGCCAGGAAGTTGTTCACCGTGACCCGGTAGACCTGGGTGGGGACGACGGCGACACCGCCGATCGCCAGCGCGTTCACCCGGGACCCGCTGCACGGGTCCGTGGCCGAGCCCGCCGGTGCCGCCGGGTCGACGACGTAGTTCACCGTCGACGACGGCTGCAGCACGACCGGGTTGCCGGTGCGGGCGTACTGCTGCTCGAGGACGCAGTCGAGCTGGGCGCCGGTGAGGTCCAGCGTCACGAGGTTGTTGGCGAACGGCTGCACCGTGAACGCCTCCTCGTAGGTGATGTCCCCGGCCCCCAGGTCGGCGCGGACACCGCCGGGGTTCATGAACGCCGCGACGGCGCCCTCGTCCCGGGTGTCGGCCAGCTGCGAGTCGGCGATCAGGTTGCCCAGCGGGGTCTCGCCCTGGGCGTCGGGCGCCCGGGTGATGTCCGTGGCGGCGGTGCCGACGACCCGCGTGGCGATGGGTCCGAGGGCGGTGCGGTAGCGCTGGATGAGCGCGGTCTGCGCCGGGTCGGCCGCGACGGTCCGCTGCACGATGACGTTGTCGACCCGCGTCCGGTCGCGCATGACGTCGCCGCTGCGCGAGTTGATCTGCAGGTCGATGTCGGTGACCAGCCGGCCGTTGCTGCCCGCGCTGGTGACGACCTTGCCGTCGATGAGGCAGTTGTAGGCCTGGTGGGTGTGGCCGCTGACGACGACGTCGATGTCGTCGGACATGCCGTTGGCGATGTCGACGATCGGGCCGGTCAGGCCGTTGCACTGGTCGACGTTCCACGCGTCCGGGCCACTCTGGGTACCGCCCTCGTGGAGGAGCACGACGATCGACTTGACGCCCTGGCGCTGCAGCTCGGCGGCGTAGCGGTTGGCGGTCTCCACCTCGTCGGCGAAGTCCAGGCCCGCGACGCCCTGCTGGCTGACGATCTGCTCGGTGCCCTCGAGGGTCATGCCGATGAAGCCGATGCGGACGCCGCCGACCTCGTGGACCGCGTACGGCTCCAGCAGCGGCTGCCCGGTCGCGGTCACGAAGGCGTTGGCCGACAGGTACTGGAAGTCCGCACCCTCGTAGGGGGTCCCGTCGGCGCAGCCGTCGACCGGGTGGCAGCCGCCGTTCTGGATGCGCAGCAGCTCGGCCGAGCCCTCGTCGAACTCGTGGTTGCCGACGCTGGCGTAGTCCAGGCCGGCCAGGTTGAGGGCCTCGATGGTCGGCTCGTCGTGGAAGGCGGCCGACAGCAGCGGCGAGGCGCCGATGAGGTCGCCGGCCGCGACCGTGACCGTGTTCCCCTGCCGCTGCGCAGCGGCCAGCTGCTGGAGCTGGGTGGCGAGGTACTCGACGCCGCCGGCGTTGACCGTGGGAGCGGCGAGCGGGCCGCTGCCGTCGGGGTCGGGGCCGGTCTGCACGCGGCCGCCGGACCCCGACGGGGCCTCCAGCGCGCCGTGGAAGTCGTTGAGGGCCAGCAGTTGGACGTCGACCGGCGCCTGCCGGTCGTTGACGCCGGGAGCGCGGGGCGCGGCGCTGGCCGGTGCGAGTGCGGCGGCGACGACCAGGCCGGTCATCGTCGTCGTCACGGCCGCGGCCACCGTCGCGCGGCGCAGGACGGGCAGGGACATGCAGGATCTCCTGTGGTCACCGGGGACGGACACAGGCGGTCCGCCCGCGTCCCGCCCGGAGTCTGGCCGAGCGGCACCGATTCCGGAACCCTGCATCTCTGAACGATCAGTGACGCCGGCGGCTCCACGGGCGGACCCCGGAGTCGCCGGACACCAGCCGTTCCGCGGCGGCGTAGACGAGCAGGGCCGGCACGGCCAGCAGCGACGGCGGCAGCACCAGCGGCGCCGCCGGCGCCGTGATCGCCAGCACGCCCGGGGCGCTGACCGGCCAGCCGCGCCGCCGCTGCGGATCGGTCAGCGCGCCCCAGCGCACGCCGGTCCACATGAGCCAGCGCAGCAGCACCGGGACGCCGGCCTCGCGCATCGCCCGGCGGAAGACACCGTCGGCCTGCCGCGCGGTGACCGCGCCGGTGGCGATGCCCTCGTGGCACAGCCAGTCGTGCAGCACCGCGGCCAGCGTGTACCGCCCGGACTCCGGGACCAGCCACCGCACCGGCCGCGGCACGGACGCGAGGTCGGTGCGGAAGCCCGCCGGGACGACGAAGGTGTCACGGTCGCCGTGGTAGGTGAGCGGCTTGACGAGCGTCCAGCCGCCGGCTCCGGCGGTGCTGAGCACGCCCGCGGGCGGGTCGAAGGGCACGTCCGCACCCTCCTCCCCGCCCGCCGCGTCCGCTCGCGGGAGCCGTCAGTACCGGGCCGTCAGTACCGCGGCCGGGCCGACCCCTCCGCGCGGGTGCCCGGCTGGCGCGCCGCGAACGGGGTGGCGATGTCCTCGAGGGACTTGCCCTCGGCGGAGACGCCGAGGACCGCCGCGACGATGCCGCCGAGCACCATGACGGCGGCGCCGAGGATGTAGCCCCAGAACAGCCGGACGGGCTCGGAGCCGTCGCCGATGAGCGACCCGTAGACGACCGGGCCGAGGGCGCCGAAGCACTGCGCGATCGCGAAGAAGACCGCGATGGCCTTGGCCCGGACCTCCAGCGGGAAGATCTCGCTGACGGTCAGGTACGCCGAGCTCGCGCCGGCCGAGGCGAAGAAGAAGATGACCGACCAGGCGATCGTCTGGGTGAAGGCGTTGAGCGCACCGGCGTTGAACAGGAACGCGGTGATCGCCAGCAGCACCCCGGACAGGACGTACGTGCCCGCGATCATCTTCTTGCGGCCCACGGTGTCGAACAGGTCCCCGAGCAGGAACGGCCCGGCGAGGTTGCCGACGGCGAAGGCGATGAGGAACAGCGGCGCGTCGCCGGAGTCGACGTCGTAGTAGGTGCCGAGCACCAGCACGTAGGTGAAGAAGATCGCGTTGTAGAGGAACGACTGGGTGATCATCAGCGTCGCGCCGTAGATCGCGCGGGACGGGTACTCCCTGAACAGCACCCGGGTGAGCGCCGCGTAGCCGATGTCCTGCGACGGCTTGAGCTCGATGGCCTGGCTCTCGTCGACGCGGGGCAGCGTCCGGCCGCCCTGCTCGACCTCCCGCTCGATGAAGGAGATGGACTCCTCCGCCTCGCGCTCGCGGCCGTGCATGACCTGCCAGCGCGGGCTCTCCGGCAGGTGGCGCCGGACGACGAGGATGACCAGGCCCAGCACCGGGCCGAGGAGGAAGGCGATGCGCCAGCCCACGCTGGGCTCCATCGCGTTGAGCAGGATGAACGTCCCCAGGGTCCCGAGGATCGCGCCGGCCCAGTAGGTCCCGTTGACCATGATGTCGACCCGGCCGCGGTACTTCGCGGGGATCAGCTCGTCGATCGCGGAGTTGATCGCCGCGTACTCGCCGCCGATGCCCATGCCGGCGATGAACCGGGTGACGTAGAGGTAGCCGACCCAGCCGACCCCGTTGCCCAGGGTGAAGGCGGTCAGCCCGCTGCCGATCAGGTAGACGGCGAGCGTGATCATGAAGAGGTTGCGCCGGCCGAGCTTGTCCGACAGCCGGCCGAAGAACAGCGCCCCGGCGACCTCCCCGAGGAGGTAGACGGTCGCGATCAGCCCGACCTGGGTCCCCGAGAGCCCGAGCGTCTCGGGCTCGGTGAGCCGGTCGACGACGGCGCCGGCGACGGTGATCTCCAGCCCGTCGAGGATCCAGGCCGTCCCCAGCGCCACCACCATGCGGGTGTGGAACGGCGACCAGGGCAGCCGGTCGATCCGTGCGGGGATGAGACTGCGGATGGCGCCGGGCGCTTCTGCCGGCTTGGACACACTCGTCATCGAGCACCTCCAGTTCGGGAACCGGACGCCCCACTACCCCGTTGAACATCGGTTGACGCAACCAACCCCGCTGGTCACCCCGCCGGTGGAGCGGCGAGGGGTGTGCGGCATCCCATCGCGCGCGGTGCATCGAACGGCGCGGGTCTGGGCATGGGCGGGACCATGCGCCTGCCTCACGCCCGGGGCCCCCTGTCCGCGGCCCTCCGCGACGACCTGCTCGCCGGGTCGGTCTCCCCCGCCACCGCCGAGCTCGCCCGCACGACCGCCGCGGCCACGACCGACCCCCTGCACGACGACGACCTGCAGCTGGCGCTGGCGCTGTGCTACGAGCTGCACTACCGGGGCCTGGACGGCGTCGACGACACCCTCGAGTGGGACCCCGGCCTGATCGCGCTGCGCGCCCGCCTCGAGCGCCGGCACCTGGCCGCGCTGCGCGAGCTGACCGGTCCGCCCTCCCCCACCGGCGAGCCGGTCGACCGGCAGCTGACCGCGCTGATCGCCGCCGACGACGGCCCGTCGCTGTCGTCGTTCATGGCCAAGCGCGGCACCGCCGAGCAGTGGCGCGAGTACCTGACCCTGCGGTCGGTCTACCACCTCAAGGAGGCCGACCCGCACACCTTCGCCGTCCCGCGCCTGTCGGGACGGGCCAAGGCCGCGATGGTGGAGATCCAGGCCGACGAGTACGGCGGCGGCGCCCCCGAGCGCATGCACAGCGAGCTGTTCGCCGGGATGATGCGCGACCTGGGCCTGGACGCCGGGTACGGCGCCCTGTGGGACGACGCCCCCGCCGTCGCGTTCACCTCGGTCAACACCATGTCGCTGTTCGGCCTGCACCGCCGCTGGCGCGGGGCGGCGCTCGGCCACCTGGCCTGCGTGGAGATGACCTCCTCCGAGCCCAGCCGCCGCTACTCCGCGGGGCTGCGCCGGCTCGGCCACGACGCGACGACCACCGTCTTCTACGACGAGCACGTCGAGGCCGACGCCGTGCACGAGCAGATCGCCTCGGTGGACATGTGCGGCTCCCTGGTGGCCGAGGACCCCTCGCTCCTAGGCGACGTGCTGTTCGGCGCGGCCTGCTCCCTCGCCCTCGACGGGCTCGCCGCCCGGCACCTGCTCGGCGCCTGGGAGGCCGGGCGCTCGGCGCTGTACACCCAGCCCGCGCTCGCCGCCTGAGTCGCGATCCGGTCTCGGGACCGGATACGGCTCCGATCCGGCTGCAGTCGGCGACGGCGCTGCCGAACCTCTCGGCGCAGGACCCCCCGGCCCGGGGTCCCCGACCCCGGAGGACGACCATGTGGCGGCGCACCGACCCGGCCCCGTCCGGCACGCCGGAGACCACGGCGATGCCGCGGGACGTGGAGACCCTCGAGAAGGTGATCGAGGCCCTCGACTCCGGCGTGACGACGGTGCTCGACGCCCACGTCGCCGTCGTCCGCACCATCGTGGAGACCTGCGGCCTCGGGTACGGCGCGGTCTGGCTGCCCGACGCCACCGGCGCGTTCGCGCTCGCCTGGGAGGGCGGCCCGCTCACCGCGGCCATGTCCGCCGCCTGGCCGCGCGACGGCCGGCTGACCGAGTCCGCCGGGATGGGCGGGAAGGCGCTGCGCGAGCGGCAGACGGTGCACCTGACCAGCGCACCGGCCGGGCGCGGCCAGTGCGTGCGCTGGGAGACCGCCTGGGCCGCCGGCGCACGGGAGGGCTGCTTCCTCCCCGCCGTCGACGACGGCGCGGTCACCGCCGTGCTGGAGTTCCACAGCGCGACGCCGCTGCCCTTCTTCGGCGTCCGCCGGGAGAAGTGGCGGGCCATCACCCGGCTGCTCGGCCACGCCCGGCGGGCCGCCCTGGCCACCTCCGCGCTGCGCGAGACCCTCGACGACCGCGCCGCCGTCACCACCGTGGTCACCCGGGTCGGCGAGGCCACCGACGAGGCCTCGGCCCTGCGGACGGCGCTGGAGAGCGTGCGCACCTCCTTCGGCTGGGCCTACGGCTCCTTCTGGGCGCTGGACGAGGCGGAGGGCGTGCTGCGCTTCCAGCTCGAGTCCGGCTCGGCCGGCGAGGAGTTCCGCAAGGTCACCCTGGCCGCCAGCTTCGCCGAGGGCGTGGGCCTGTCCGGCCGCGCCTGGAAGCGGCGCGACCTGGTCTTCGTCCGCGACCTCGCGGAGGTGACCGACTGCGTGCGCCGGCCCGCCGCCCTGCGCGCCGGCGTGAAGTCCGGCGTCTGCTTCCCCGTCACCGCCGGGGGCCGGGTGATCGGGACGATGGACTTCTTCGTCACCGAGACCATCGAGCTGTCCGAGTCGCGGGCCGACGCCCTGCGCAACGTGCAGCAGCTGGTCAGCCAGCGGCTGGACACGCTGCGCCGGGCCGAGGCCGACGCGCAGCGCTCCCGCGAGCTGCTCGACAGCGTCGACCGGCTGCGCGAGGCCGCCGCCGCGGCCGGGCAGGTCGCCGAGAAGGCCGTGTCCCAGGCGTCGGCCATGACCGCCGAGGTCGCGGCCCTCACCGAGGCGTCGACGTCGATCGGCGAGGTCATCCGGATCATCTCCGGCATCGCCGACCAGACCAACCTGCTCGCGCTCAACGCCACCATCGAGGCCGCGCGCGCCGGGGAGCTCGGCCGCGGCTTCGCCGTCGTCGCCAGCGAGGTCAAGGACCTGGCCCGGGAGACCGCGGCGGCCACGCAGCGGGTGTCGGACCAGATCGCCGGCATCCAGACCAGCAGCGACCAGGTCACCGCGGGCATCCACGCGACCAGCGAGGTCATCGGTCAGCTCGACGCGGTGCAGGCGCGGATCACCGACGTGCTCGAGGAGCAGGTCCGGATGGCCCGCGCGATCGAGTCGGCCACCTGAGCCGGGGTGCGGGCCGGGCACGGGGGCCGGCCCGCACCCCTCAGTCGGGCCGGCCCTCCGGCACCCGCGCCTGGCGCAGGATCGCCGCGGCCGGCCGGGGGCGGCTCGGCGCGCTCGGGGCGGAGAAGCCCGACCGCTTGTGGCTGCCGTCGCAGAACGGCTTGATGCCGGACTTGCCGCACCGGCACAGCGCCACCGTCCTCCGGCCCGGGTCGATCTCGGCGCCGTCCTGGTCGACCAGCCGGAAGTCCCCGCGCACGATGAGCGGGCCGTCGCGGTAGGGCGTGATCGTGGCGGCGCCCTCGGCGGGCCGGTCGTCGTCGGGGAGGTCCTCGTCGGGCAGGTCGTCCGCGGGCAGGGCTGAGCTCACCCCGACAGCGTGCCCCGCCGCCGGGTGCGGCACACCCGGCGCGATCCTGTGTCAGGTGCCGTACACACGCGTACCCTCGACCGCGTGCCGGGCCCGGTCGAGATCGACGCGCCGGCGCCGTTCGGCGTCGTGGTGCTGGCCGCCTCCGCGGGGGGCGTCCGGGCGCTGCGCACGGTCCTCGCCGGCCTCCCGCGCGACTTCCCCACCCCGGTGCTCGTGGTGCAGCACCGCGCGGCGGGCACGACCGACCTGCTGGTCCCCCTGCTGCGCGCCGCCGCGGACCTCCCCGTCCGGGCGGCGGCCGCCGGCCCGCTCCGCGCCGGCGTCTCGGTGCTCCCGGCCGGCGCCACCGGCGCCCTGCAGCCGGACGGGGACTTGACCCTGGTCGAGCACCCCACCCTGGGCGCGGCCGACCGGCTCATGACCAGCGCCGCCGGCGCGTACGGCCCGCGGGTGCTGGCGGCCGTCCTCACCGGCCGGCTCGACGACGGCGCGGCCGGCGTCCGCGCGGTCCGCCGCGCCGGCGGCCGGGTGCTCGCCCAGGACCCGGCCGACGCCGAGGCGCCGGGGATGCCCAGCGCGGCCCTGGCCACCGGCTGCGTGGAGCACGTCCTGCCGCTGCGGCTGGTCGCCCCGGCGCTGGTCGCCTACGCCATGGCGCCGGGCGCCGCCGAGCTGCTCGCCGTACCGTTGCCGCCGTGGGCGCGGCTGGGTGCCGGCGCCCTGCCCGCCTGACGTCCCCCGAGCCCGCGGGGAGCCCCACCCGGTACCGGAGGTGCGCCGTGGCCCCTCCCGACCACGCCCGCGACCGGGCCCCGTCCGGCCCGCAGCGGACCGCCGCGCAGGACCCGCGGCGCAACCTCATCCTGCGGGCCCTGCCCGACGACGAGTACGAGCGCCTGCTGCCGGCCCTCCAGCCGGTGACCCTGCAGGTCCGCGACCAGGTCTACCGCCGCGGCGGCGACATCGACGCGGTCTACTTCCCCCTCGACAGCGTGCTGTCCGTGGTCGCGACGATCGAGGGCGAGCCGGCCGTCGAGGTTGCCACCATCGGCTACGAGGGCGTCTCCGGCCTGGCGGTGTTCCTGGGGACGCCGACCAGCCCCCACGACTGCTTCTGCCAGGTGGCCGGCGACGCGCTGTGCATCGCCACGGCCGACCTCCGCCGGTTCCTCGCCGGCGACGGCGCCCTGCACGACCTGCTGCACCGCTACACGCAGGCGATGGTCGTCCAGCTGTCGCAGAACGTGGCCTGCAACCGGCTGCACAGCACCGAGGAGCGCTGCGCCCGCTGGCTGCTGCAGACCCGCGACCGCGTCGGCGCCGACGAGTTCCAGCTCACCCAGGACTTCCTGGGCCAGATGCTCGGCGTGCGCCGCGGCACCGTCTCGCTGGTGGCCGGGCTGCTGCAGCAGGCCGGCCTGATCCGGTACACCCGGGGGCGGATCACGGTGGTCGACCCCGAGCGCCTGCACGAGGCCGCGTGCGACTGCTACGAGGTCGTACAGGCCGAGAGCCGCCGCGTCGGCCTGGTGCCCGAGCCGCCGGACGGCGACGCGACCGGTCAGTCCCCCGGCGACTGACCGTAGAAGGCCCGCTCGACCACGGCGCGGGCGTGCCGGGCGGTGCGCCGGTAGTCGTCGAGGAACTGCCCCGGGTCGACGTCGGGGCCGTACCCGCTGGCCCGCGCCACACCGGCCAGCTCCAGCCCGGGCCGCGGCAGCTGGTCGCCGGGCCGGCCGCGGACGAGGAAGACGGCGTTGCGCGCCCGGCTGGCCAGCTCCCACGCGTCGCGCAGCGACCCGGCCTGCTCGACGGTCAGCAGCCCGTTCCCCGACAGCTCGGCCAGCGCCCCGACCGTCGAGGGCACCCGCAGCCCGGGGACCGCCGCGGCGTGCTGCAGCTGAAGCAGCTGGACGGTCCACTCGACGTCGGCCAGGCCGCCGCGGCCGAGCTTGGTGTGCGTGGCCGGGTCGGCGCCGCGCGGCAGCCGCTCCCGCTCCACGCGCGCCTTGATCCGGCGGATCTCGGCCACCTGCTCGGCCGACAGCCCGCCCTCCGGGTAGCGCAGCGGGTCGACCAGCTCCACGAAGGCCGCGCCCAGCTCCGGGCTGCCGGCCACCGGCGTCGCGCGCAGCAGCGCCTGCACCTCCCACACCGACACCCAGCGCTCGTAGTACTCGCGGAAGGCGTCCAGGCTGCGCACCAGCGCGCCCTGGCGGCCCTCGGGGCGCAGGTCGGCGTCGACCTCGAAAGCCGGGTCGGGCGCGGGCTCGCCGAGCAGCCGGCGCAGCGTGTGCGCGACCGCGTTGGCCGCCTGGGTCGCCCTCGCCTCCTCCGCTCTGCTGTCCCCCGACCCACCGTCCCCGACGGCCCGCGGGCGGTGGACGAACAGCACGTCGGCGTCGGAGCCGTAGCCCATCTCGCCGCCGCCGAGCCGGCCCATGCCGATGACGGCGAGCTCCATCGGCACGTCGGCCGGGTCGATGCCGGCCTCGCGGGCCCACGCGCGCACGGCGACGTCCAGCCCGGCCTGCAGCGTGGCGACGGCGACGTCGGTGAGCGCCTGCCCGACCCGGACGACGTCGAGCAGGCCGAGCAGGTCGGCCGAGGCGATCCGCAGCAGCTCCTGCCGGCGCAGCCCGCGCAGCACGGTGATGCCGGCCTGCGGGTCGGCGGCGCGGCCGGCGGCGGCGCGCCAGGCCCCGGCCAGCGAGGCGGCGCTCCGCGGCTCGAGCTCGTCGTCGTCGGCGAGGATGCGCAGCGCCTCGGGGGTGCGGGTGATCAGCGCGGCCACGTACCGGCTCGACCCCAGCAGCCGGGCCAGCCGCTCGGCCACCTGGCCCTCGTCGCGCAGCAGCCGCAGGTACCACTGGTTGCCGCCGAGGGCCTCGCTGACCTGGCGGTAGGCCAGCAGCCCGGCGTCGGGGTCGGCGCAGTCGGCGAGCGTCTGCAGCACCACCGGCAGCAGGTACTTCTGCATCGACGCCGACCGGGACACCCCGCCGGTGAGCGCGCCCATGTGCCGCAGCGCGCCCTGCGGGTCGGCGAACCCGAGCGCGCGCAGCCAGTCGCCGGCGGCCTTGCTGCCCAGCTGCGCGGCCTCGGCCGGCACCCGCGCCACCGCCGACAGCAGCGGCCGGTAGAAGAGCTTCTCGTGCAGCCGGCGCACCTCGCGGGTGTGCAGCGCCATCTCCGCGCGCAGCACGTCGACGGCGGTGCCGCGGGCGTCGGGCTTGTAGCCCAGCGAGCGGGCCAGCCAGCGCAGCTGCTGCTCGTCGGTGGGCAGCAGGTGGGTGCGCCGCAGCCGCAGCAGCTGCAGCCGGTGCTCGACGGTGCGCAGGAAACGGTAGGAGGCGATGAGGGTGTCGGCGTCGTCGCGGCCGACGTAGCCGCCGGCCCGCAGCGCGTGCAGCGCCGGCAGCGTGCCGCCGACCCGCAGCCGGACGTCGACCCGGCCGTGCACCAGCTGCAGCAGCTGGACGGCGAACTCGACGTCGCGCAGGCCGCCGCGGCCGAGCTTGATCTCCCGGTCGGCCTGGGCCGGCGGGATGTTGTCCTCCACCCGCCGCCGCATGGCCTGCACCTCGGCGACGAAGCCGGGGCGGTCGCCGGCCTCCCACACCATCGGGAACAGCGCCTCGACGTAGCCGCGGCCGAGGTCGGGGTCGCCGGCCACCGGGCGCATCTTCAGCAGCGCCTGGAACTCCCACGTGCTCGCCCACTGCCGGTAGTAGGCGGTGTGGCCGGCCAGGGTGCGGACCAGGGCGCCGGCCTTGCCCTCCGGGCGCAGCGCGGCGTCGACCTCCCAGGCCGCCTCGTGGCAGATCCGCATGAGCGCGGCGGCCACCCGGGTGGCGCTCTGCAGGGCCGGCGCCTCACCGTCCCCCGCCCGCCCGCTGGGGTCGACCGGCTCGGCGACGAACACCACGTCGACGTCGCTGACGTAGTTGAGCTCCCGCCCGCCGGTCTTGCCGAGCGCGACGACCGCCAGCCGGCAGGCCGCCGCACCCTCGGGCTGCTCGGCGACGGCGAGCGCGAGGCCGGCGGTGAGCACCGCGGCGGCGACGTCGGCGAGCTCGGCGGCGACGTCCTCGGCCGACAGCCCCTCCCCCAGGTCGCGGCCGGCGAGGTCCAGCACCGCCCGCCGGTAGGCCAGCCGCAGCGCGGCGACCCGCTGCGGCGAGGCGTCCGGCGCGGCCTTCCCGAGCCGGACGCCCCACGGCGGGTCGTCGGGGTCGGCGCCGACGGCGGCGAGCATCTGCCGCTCCAGGGCGTACGCGGCGGGGCGCACCGCGCCGCGGCCGTCGGAGTCGAGGACGGTCCAGTCGTGGGGGTGGGCGGCGAGGTGGTCGGCCAGGCCCGCGCTGGCGCCGAGCACCGCCAGCAGCCGGCTGCGCAGCGCGCCCGAGCCGCGCAGCCGGGCGAGCAGGCCGGCGGCCGCCCCGCCGGTCTCGTCGGCGGCGTCCAGGGCCTCCACCAGCCGGGCCAGCGAGCGGACGGCGAGGTCCGGGTCGCCGGCGCGGGCCAGCGCGGAGACGACCGAACCGGCCTCGGGGTCGGCGGGCTCGTTGCGGTCGAGGTCCCACAGCCCCAGGGCCGGGTGGGACAGCAGCAGCGCGGCCTTCTCGCCGTCCTCGAAGCCGAAGCGGGCCAGCCGCACGACCGCGCGGCGGGGCACCTCCCGGGATGCGGTCACCGGCTCAGACCGCGGCGCCGCGGCCCGCGCGCACGAGGTCGGCGAAGCGGGCCGCGAACGGCGCCCAGACCTCCTCGAGGTCGGGGTGCACGGCGTCGGTCAGCCGGCAGAGCGTCTCGCGGTCGTACGGGCTCGCCGCGACGCCGACGGTGTCCCGGTCGGCCCACTCGCGGACGATCTCCGGCGTCGTCTCGACGTGGAACTGCAGCCCGTAGACGTGCCGGCCCACCCGGAAGGCCTGGTTCGCGTAGACGGGGCTGCTCGCCAGCAGGGTGGCGCCGGCCGGCAGCTCGCTGATCTCGTCGTGGTGGAACTGGATGACGTCGGGCGAGAGCGGGAGCGGGCCGAACACCGGGTCCCCGGCCGCGGCGTCCCGCTTGGCCACGAGCAGCGCCCCGACCTCCGGCCCCTCGATCCCCACGCGCACCCGCCCGCCGCCGGCCTGCGCCAGCAGCTGGGCGCCCAGGCAGACGGCCAGCGTCGGGACGTCGGCGGCCAGCGCGCGGGCCAGCAGGTCGCGGACCGGGCCCAGCCCGCTGGTGGCGTCGTCGTCGAGGCTCGACTGCGGGCCGCCGGTGACCAGCAGCCCGTCGAAGCCGGTCAGGTCGGCCGGCACCTCGTCACCGGCGTCGAGGTGCCGCTCCTCGAGCTCGAGGCCGGCGGCGCGCAGCCAGTCCCCCAGCCGCGCGGGCGGGGCGGTGTCGCTGGGGACGACGACGAGCAGGCGGGCGGGGGTCTCCGGCACGGTGCCGAGGTTAGTTGACGGACCTCGTCGCCCCCCGCGCCTCGCCCGCTCGGCACGGGCCCCTGCGACGAGGCCGTTCCAAGCGGGTCACAGACCCGGCAGGTAGCGCTTGAGCTCGAAGGGCGTCACGTTCTGCCGGTAGGAGTTGAACTCCTCCCACTTGTTGCGCAGGAAGAACTCGAAGACGTGCTCGCCGAGGGTCTCCGCGACCAGCTCGCTGCCCTGCATCGCGGTGAGCGCCTCGCCGAGGGAGACCGGCAGGTCCTCGTAGCCGGCGGCGCGGCGCTCGGTGTCGGTCAGCGACCAGACGTCGTCCTCGGCCTCCGGCGGCAGCTCGTAGCCCTTCTCGATGCCGCGCAGCCCGGCGGCCAGCAGCACCGCGAAGGTCAGGTACGGGTTGCACGCGGAGTCCGGCGAGCGGACCTCGATCCGCGCCGACTGGCCCTTGTTGGGCTTGTAGGAGGGCAGCCGCACCAGCGCCGAGCGGTTGGCCCGGCCCCACGTGGCCGCCGTCGGCGCCTCGGTGCCGGCCAGCAGCCGCCGGTAGGAGTTGACCGTCTGGTTGGTGACGGCGGTGTACTCGCGGGCGTGGGTGAGCAGGCCCGCGATGAACTGGCGCCCGGTGGCCGACAGCCGGATCGGGTCCGACGGGTCGTGGAAGGCGTTGCGGTCGCCCTCGAACAGCGACACGTGGGTGTGCATCGCCGAGCCCGCCAGGTCGGTGAACGGCTTGGGCATGAACGTCGCGTGCACGCCCTGGGCCAGCGCGACCTCCCGGACGACGTGCCGCAGCGTCATCACGTTGTCGGCCATCGACAGGGCGTCGGCGTAGCGCAGGTCGATCTCCTGCTGGCCGGGGGCGACCTCGTGGTGGCTGAACTCCACCGAGATGCCCATCGCCTCGAGCGCGAAGACCGCCTCGCGGCGGAAGTCGTGCGCCACGTTGTGCGTGGACAGGTCGAAGTAGCCGCCGGTGTCGGCCGGCTCCGGCGGCCGCCCGTCGGTGGGCAGGTCCTTGAGCAGGAAGAACTCGACCTCGGGGTGGGTGTAGAAGGTGAAGCCCATGTCGGCGGCCTTCGACAGCGCCCGGCGCAGCACGTGCCGCGGGTCGGCCCACGACGGCGACCCGTCGGGCAGCGTGATGTCGCAGAACATGCGCGCGGTGTCGCTGGGCTGGCCCTTGGTCGCGGGCATCACCTGGAACGTGCCCGGGTCGGGCTTGGCGAGCATGTCCGACTCGTAGACGCGCGCGAAGCCCTCGATCGCCGAGCCGTCGAAGCCGATCCCCTCGGCGAAGGCCGCCTCGATCTCCGCCGGCGCCACGGCGACCGCCTTGAGGTAGCCCGAGACGTCGGTGAACCACAGCCGCACGAAGCGGATGTCGCGTTCCTCCAGGGTGCGCAGGACGAACTCCTGCTGTCGGTCCATGCTGGCCATGATCGGGTCCGCTCGTTTCGTCGCCGTGTCGTCCGTGCACAGCCTGCCCGGTCCGGGCGCCGGGCACACCGGTGGGGCGCCCCCCGTCGCCCCGTGTCGCCGGCGGCTAGGCCGGCGGTCCGACGACGAGCGACTCCAGCGGCGCGTCCGGGTCGGTGAGCGCGGCGGCCGGCACCCGCTGGCGGCTCCGGATCAGCGCCTGGAGGGGCCCGGTGACGTCCCAGACGTCCACGTTCATCGCCGCGGTGACGCGACCGTCCGACGTCCAGAAGGCGATGAACCCCCCGTCCTCCGGATCGCCGCGGCAGACCACCGTGTCCCCGGGCGCGCCCAGCCCGGAGTACTCCATCCCGAGGTCGTACTGGTCGGTGAAGAAGTAGGGCACGCGGTCGTAGCTGACGTCCTGGCCGAGCATCGACCGCGCGGCGGCCGGGCCCTGGTGGAGCGCGTTGGCCCAGTGCTCCACGCGGACGTACCGGCCGTAGAAGGGGTGGAACGACGACGCGACGTCGCCGGCGGCGAACACGTCGGGCGCGGAGGCCCGCAGCGCGTGGTCGGTGACCACCCCGTTGTCGACCTCGAGGCCCGCGGCCGCCGCCAGGTGCGTGTCCGGCACGACACCGATGCCGACGACGACCAGGTCCGCGGACAGTCCCACGTCCCGGTCGGTCACCACCGAGGTGACCCGGCCGCCGGCTCCCCGGATCTCGCGCACGGTCGTCTCGGTGAGCAGGTCGACGCCGTGCCGCCGGTGCAGGCGGGCGAAGACCTCCCCCATCCGCTGCCCCAGCACCGCGTGCAGCGGCGTGGGCTGCGGCTCGACGACGGTCACCGCGTTGCCGTGGGAGCGGGCGGCAGCCGCCACCTCCAGCCCGATCCACCCGGCGCCCACGACCACGACCTGCCGTCCGCCGCCGGTCAGGTCGGCGGTCAGGCGGTCGGCGTCGGCCAGCGTCCGCAGGTACCGGACCCCGTCGAGGTCCGCGCCCGGGACGGGCAGCCGCCGGGCCTGCGCGCCGGTGGCCAGCAGCAGCCGCGCCCAGGTGAGCTCCTCGCCGGTGTCCAGGGTCAGCCGGTGCCCGGCGGGGTCGAGCGCGACGGCGCGCACGCCGGGCCGCAGGTCGACGTCGTGCTCCTCGTACCAGCCGGGCGGGAGCACCTGCGCCGCCTCGCGGGGTGCGGTGCCGAGCAGGTAGCCCTTCGACAGCGGCGGCCGCTCGTAGGGGACCTCGGGCTCGGCCGCGACCAGCACGACGCGGCCCTCGAAGCCCTCCGCGCGCAGGGTCTCGGCCGCCCTGGCACCGGCCAGGCCGCCACCGACCAGGACGAACGTCTCCATGGTCCTCAGCTCCTCCGCATCCGGTCCGGACCGATCACGCCGGGCTGCCGGTCCGCGCGAGGGAGAAGAACTCCCCACGGGACCGGGCGTCGTCGCGCAGCACGCCGTGCAGCGCCGAGGTGGTCGTGCGCGCGCCCGCCGCCCGCACGCCCCGCAGCGACATGCACAGGTGCTCCGCCTCGATGACCACCCCGACGCCGCGGGGGGCCAGGTGCTCCTGCAGCCAGTCGGCCACCTGCTGGGTCAGCCGCTCCTGCACCTGCAGGTCGCGGGCGAAGAGGTCGAGCACCCGGGCGAGCTTGGACAGCCCGAGGATCCGGTCGCCGGGCACGTAGCCGACGTGGGCCACCCCGGTGAAGGGCAGCAGGTGGTGCTCGCACAGCGAGCGGACGGGCAGCGCGGTCGCGAGGACGAGCTCGTCGTACCCCTCGTCGTTCGGGAAGGTCGTCAGGTCGAACTGGGGACCGGTCAGCATCTCGGCGAAGGAGTCCACGACCCGGCGCGGGGTCTCGGCCAGGTGCGGCGACCGCGGGTCGCGGCCCAGGGCGGCGAGCAGGTCGGCCACCGCCCGCTCGGCCGCCGGCACGTCGACGGCGCCCCGCTCGCGGACCACCCGGAGCGGCACCGGCCGTTCGCCCGCGGTGGTGGTGGCGGCGCCGGCGAGCGGGCCGCCGTCGGGAGACGCGGTGCGGGAGCGGCTCGTCTGGAGGGTCATGGCGCTCTCCTTCTAAAGACAACGACAGTTAGAAGTAGAGACCTGCCCCACACCCCTGTCAATCGCCCCCGGCGTCGCGGGCGGCGGACTCCAGCCGCACGCAGCAGGCGCCCGGAGCGGGGCGCAGGGACGCGACCAGGCCCGCGTCCGGGACGCCCTCCAGGACCCCCTCGACCAACCGCAGGTTCATGCCGCACACCAGGTCGGTGTGCCGCTGGGCGAGGGCGTGGAACGGGCAGTTGGCCAGCGCGACCTCCCCGCCGTCGGCCCGCGGCTCGAAACCGTGCTCCTCGAGCACGCGCAGCGCGGCGCCCGGACCGGAGCCCCCGGCCTCCGCGGCCAGCTCCCGGCCGCGACGGGACGCCCGCCGGCCCAGCACCGCGGCCGGCCGCTCCCCCGACCGCTCCGCCTCGGCCACCGCCGCGGCGAGCAGGTCGCCGGCCAGGTCGTAGCGCCGCTCCGGGAGGGACACCGACACCGGGGACTCCGCCCGCCGGTAGAGCTTGGCGGGGCGCCCGGCACCCGGGCCGCTGCGGCCGGACCGCCGCTCGTAGTGGACGTCGAGCAGGCCGTCGGCGACGAGCCGGTCCAGGTGGAAGGCCGCGGTCGGCCGGGGGACGCCCGCGGCGCCGGCCACGTCGTCGCGGCTCAGGGGGTGCGCGGCGCGGACGACGTGCTCGTACAGCCGGCGCCGGGTCGGCTCCGCCAGGGCCGCGACCGCGGAGACCGCGGCGTCCCGGTCCGTCATGGCCCGATTCTAGGACCAACGAACGTTGTCGGAACAGGCTCGAGCGTGGTGGCGGACCGCGGAACGGATCCGGCTCCGGGGCGATGCCGCAGCGGTTCAATGAGGGCACCGCTCGGCGGAGGTCCCGGCCACGGGCGCGACCCGCGCGCCCCGCCCGGACGCCGACGGTGGAGGACGCGATGGACGTCGTTCTCGTGATCGCCCTGGTCGCGCTCGCGCTCCTGCTGGTCCTGGCGGCCGGCAGCGTGCGGGTGGTGACGCAGTACGAGCGCGGGGTGGTGCTCCGGCTGGGGCGGCTGCTCGGCGAGCCCCGGCCGCCCGGCCTGACCCTCATCCGGCCCGGCGTCGACCGGCTGCACAAGGTGAACGTGCAGGTGGTCACCCTGCCGGTCCCCGCCCAGGAGGGCATCACCCGGGACAACGTGACGGTCAAGGTCGACGCGGTCGTCTACTACCGGGTGTTCGACCCGGTGCGGGTCGTCGTCGACGTGCAGAACTACCAGGCGGCGATCGCCCAGGTCGCCCAGGCGTCGCTGCGGTCGATCATCGGCAAGAGCGACCTCGACGACCTGCTCTCCAACCGGGAGCGGCTCAACCAGGGCCTGGAGCTGATGCTGGACTCCCCCGCCGTCGACTGGGGCGTGCACATCGACCGCGTCGACATCAAGGACGTCGCGCTGCCGGAGTCGATGAAGCGGTCGATGTCCCGCCAGGCGGAGGCCGAGCGCGAGCGCCGGTCGCGGGTGATCACCGCCGAGGGCGAGCTGCAGGCCTCGCAGAAGCTGGCGCAGGCCGCCGGGGTGATGGCCGCGCAACCGGCCGCGCTGCAGCTGCGCCTGCTCCAGACGATGGTCGAGGTGGCCGCGGAGAAGAACTCCACCGTCGTCCTGCCGTTCCCGGTGGAGCTGCTGCGCTTCCTGGAGCGCGCGGCGCCACCACCGGCCCCCGCGGAGGTGCCCTCGCCGCGGCCGTCGAACGGCGCGGTCGTGCCCCCCGACGGTCGCTGAGGCTCAGCCGGGGAACGGCGCGGCGCGGTCCGCACGGAGGCCGTCCGGGTCGTCGTCCCGCGCCGGCGGGTCGGCGCCCAGCCGGGCGACGTGCTCCGGTCCCGGCTGCGGCAGCGCGGCCGCGCCCGCGGCCGGGCGGGGCCGCGGGCGGCGCGGGACGGACACGCCGGCCCCGCCGCCGCGCCCGCGGTAGACCAGCAGGCCGGCGACCGGGTCGGGGACGGCGTCCAGCGCGGCGCGGACGGCGGGCAGCGCCCGGAACCGCTCCAGCCGCTCGTCGTCGGGGAAGGCGACCTCCAGCACCACGCCCCAGCGGGTGTCGTGCCACTCCCAGTACACGGCGCCGCCGGTGACCGCGGCCTCGACGAGGCCGTCCTCGTGCGCCCGGCGCCAGGTCGACGCCGGCTCTCCCCCGTCGAGCACCTCGACGGTGAGCCACTCGGCCACGGCGGTCACGCTAGGCCGGTCCCCGGGCGGAGTCCACCTCCCCGTGCCCGGTCTGGCCGGTCCCGGGGGCCGGTTGTTGGATGGGACCGTGACGGTGCAGCTGAGAGTCGCGATGGCCCAGGTCGACACCCGCGTCGGCGACCTGGAGGGCAACGCCGCGCTCGTCGTCGAGTGGGCGCGGAGGGCCGCCGGCGACGGCGCGCACCTCGTCGTCTTCCCGGAGATGACGCTCACCGGCTACCCCGCCGAGGACCTCGTGCTGCGCGAGTCCTTCGCCCGCGCCAGCGAGCAGGCGCTCACCGACCTCGCCGCCACGCTGGACCGGCAGGGACTGGGCGAGCTCGCCGTCGTCGTCGGGTACCTGGCGCACACCGAGGGCCCGGCCTCGATCGACACCGCGCCGAGCGACGAGGAGACCCTCGACGAGGAGCGGCCCGGCGACGCCAACCCGCGCCGCATCCAGCCCCGCAACGCCGCCGCGCTGCTGCACGGCGGGCGGGTGGTGGCCCGCTACGCCAAGCGGCACCTGCCCAACTACGGGGTCTTCGACGAGGCCCGCTACTTCGTGCCGGGCTCGGAGCTCGCGGTGGTGCGCTTCCGCGGCGTCGACGTCGCGCTGACCATCTGCGAGGACCTCTGGGTCGAGGGCGGGCCGTGCGGCGTGGCCGGGCGGGCCGGCGTCGACCTCGTCGTCTCCCCCAACGCCTCCCCCTACGAGCGCGCCAAGGACGACCTGCGGCTGCCCCTGGTCCGCCGCCGCGCCGCCGAGGCCAACGCGCCGATCGTCTACTGCAACCAGGTCGGCGGGCAGGACGAGCTGGTCTTCGACGGCGACTCGCTGGCCGTCTCCGCCGACGGCGAGCTGCTCGCCCGCGCGCCGCAGTTCGTCGAGCACCTGCTCTGCGTCGACCTCGACCTCGACCCGGCCCGGGTGCCCGAGCGGCGGGAGGGCCGGGTCGGGCCGATGACGGTCACCCGCACCGTCCTCTCCGAGGAGCCGGTGCCGGCCTTCGCGCCGCGGCCCGGCTCCGTCGCCGAGCCGCTCTCCGACTGCGAGGAGGTCTGGCGGGCGCTGGTGCTGGGCCTGCGCGACTTCATCGACAAGAACGGCTTCCCGTCGGTGGTCTTCGGCCTGTCCGGCGGCATCGACTCGGCGCTGGTGGCCGCGCTGTCGGTGGACGCGCTCGGCGCCGACCGGGTGCACGCCGTCGCGCTGCCCTCGCGGTGGTCCACGGAGCACTCGCTGGCCGACGCCGAGGACAGCGCCCGGCGGCTGGGCCTGCACTTCTCCACCGTGCCGATCGCGCCGATGGTCGACGCCTTCGAGTCACAGGTCGAGCTGTCCGGGACGGCGGCGGAGAACCTGCAGGCGCGCATCCGCGGCACGCTGCTCATGGGGCTGTCCAACCAGCACGGCCACCTGCTGCTCGCCACCAGCAACAAGAGCGAGGTCGCCGTCGGCTACTCGACGCTCTACGGCGACGCCGCCGGCGGGTTCGCCCCGATCAAGGACGTGCCCAAGACCCTGGTGTGGGAGCTGGCCCGCTGGCGCAACGCGCACGCCCGCGACCGCGGCGAGACCGAGCCGATCCCGCAGAACTCGATCGACAAGCCGCCGTCGGCGGAGCTGGCGCCCGGCCAGAAGGACAGCGACTCGCTGCCCTCCTACGAGGAGCTCGACGCCGTCATCGCCGACTACGTCGACCGCGACCTCGGGATGGCCGAGCTGCTCGACCGCGGCCACGACCCGGAGGTCGTGGCGCGGGTGCTGCGGCTGGTCGACGTCGCGGAGTTCAAGCGCCGCCAGTCCGCGCCCGGGACGAAGATCAGCCTCAAGGCGTTCGGCCGCGACCGGCGGCTGCCCATCACCAACCGCTGGCGGGAGAGCCTGCCCAGCGTCCGCGAAGGAGCCCAGGCATGAGCGAGTCGGTCCTCTACGGCGGGACGTCGACCGCCCGGGTGCGGATCCACCACCTGCAGCAGGCGAAGGAGCGCGGCGAGCGGTGGGCCATGCTCACCGCCTACGACACCTACAGCGCGCAGGTGTTCGAGGAGGCCGGCATCCCGGTGATGCTGGTCGGCGACTCGGCCGGCAACGTCGTGCTCGGCCACTCCTCGACCGTGCCGGTCACCGTCGAGGACCTGCTGCTGATGACCAAGGCGGTCACCCGCTCGACGAAGCGGGCGCTGATCGTGGCCGACCTGCCCTTCGGCTCCTACGAGGCCTCGCCACAGCAGGCGTTCGCCACCTCCGTGCGGATGATGAAGGAGGGCGGCGCGCAGGCGGTCAAGCTCGAGGGCGGGGTGCGGGTCGCGCCGCAGATCCGGATGCTCACCGAGAACGGCATCCCGGTGATGGCGCACGTCGGCTTCACGCCGCAGAGCGAGCACGCCCTGGGCGGGTTCCGGGTGCAGGGCCGGGGCGCGGGCGCCGAGCAGCTGCTGGCCGACGCGCACGCCGTGCAGGAGGCCGGCGCGTTCGCCGTCGTCCTGGAGATGGTGCCCGCCGCGATCGCCGCCCAGGTGACGAAGGAGCTGTCCATCCCGACGATCGGCATCGGCGCCGGGCCCGACTGCGACGCCCAGGTGCTGGTGTGGCCGGACATGGCCGGGCTCAACGGCGGCCGGGTGCCGAAGTTCGTGAAGAAGTACGCCGACCTGCGGGCCGAGCTGCTGCGCGCGGCCCGCGAGTACGCCGACGAGGTGCACAGCGGCGTCTTCCCCGGCCCGGAGCACTCCTTCGACTGATCAGGCCCGGCGGCCGCCGACCGTGCGCCGGGCCCGCGCCAGGAGCAGCCCGTAGCCGACGGCGTTGAGGCCCAGCGCGACGGTGTAGACGCCCACCTGGACGCCGGCCGAGCGCACGTCCAGGCCGAGCGGGCCGAACAGCACGTGGCCCAGGAAGCCGTCGGCGTAGGGCGCGGCGCCGGCCCGCTCCCGCAGCGCGAGCTCCAGCGTGGTGAGCGGGCACGGCGCGCCGGCCAGGTTGACCGCCAGGACGCCGAGCGCCACCGGGGCGTGCAGCCACACCAGCCGCGGCCACCGGAGCGCGAGCAGCGCGCCGGTGAGCATGAACAGGACGACGGCCGCGTGCAGGACCGCCACCGCGCTCGCGAGCAGCACGGCCCCATCCTCGCCGCCGGCCGGCCGCGGCGGAACGACTTCCGCGCGGCGGCGGGCGGGACCGGCCTGACCGCGTGCGCGTGCTGGTCGTCGCCTCCCCGCTGACTGGCCACGTCCTGCCGCTGGTCCCGCTCGCCCTGGCCCTGCGCGACGCCGGCGCCGGGGTGGTCGTGGCCACGGCCGGCGGCGCGGGCACGGTCCTGACCGCGCTGGCCGCGGGCGTGCCGCAGCTCGTGGTCCGCGGCGCCGGCGACCGCCGCACCAACGCCGACCCGGTGGCCGCGCGGGGCGCCGGCCTCGCCGTCGAGCCGGGTGGGATCACCCCGGCGCTGCCGGAGCGGCTGGTCGCCGACCCCGCCCTGGCCGCGGCCGCCCGCGAGGTGGCCGCCGGGATCGCCGCGGTGCCCGCCCCGGCCGACGTCGTCCCGGGCCTGCTGGCGCTGGCGGGGCGGCGAGCGGGCTCAGACGTCGGTGACGCGGATGCCGGCGTGCGCCTTGTACCGGCGGTTGACCGAGACCAGGTTGATGGTCAGCGCCTCGACCTGGCGGGCGTTGCGCAGCCGGCCGGCGTAGATGCCGCGCATCCCGGGCAGCCGCCCGGCCAGCGCCTGCACCTGGTCGGTGGCCGCCCGCACGTCGCCGACGACCATGACGTCGCCGTCGAGGGTGGGCCTCGACAGGTCCTCGAGCAGCACCGCCGACAGGTGGTGGAACGCGCCGACGACGTGCGAGTCGGGCAGCAGCGCCGCCGCCTGCTGGGTCACGCTGCCCTCCTCGACGTCGAGCACGTAGGCGCCCAGCTCGTCGAAGCCCATCGGCACCACGCAGTCGACGACGACCTTCCCGGCCAGCGGGCGCGCCAGCTCCGCGAGCGTGTCGGCGTGCCCGGCGTAGGGGACGGCGACGATCACCAGGTCGGCCGCACCCGCGACGTCGAGGTTCGACCCGCCCTGCACCGAGACCTCGCCCCCGCCGGCGGCCGCGGCCCGCTCGGCCACCTGCGCGGCCACCTCGCGGGCGCGGTCGGCGTCCCGGGACCCGAGCAGCACCCGCTGCCCCACGGCGGCCAGCCGGACGGCGAGCCCGCGCCCCTGCGGGCCGGTCCCGCCCAGCACCCCGACGACCAGCTCCTCGACGGGACGGCTCTCCGCTGCGGTGGTCACGCTGCCTCCTCCCGGGCACCGGCGGGTCCGGCACACCGGGCCCGATCATGCCGGGCCGGTCGGGAGCGCCCGGTCAGCAGGGGGCGGTCAGCAGGGGCCGGTCAGCGGCCCTCCCACTCCCGGTCCTCCTGGTCCAGGCGCTCGTTGCGCTCGGCCACCGACTGCAGCGCGTGCTCGGCCTCCTCGCGCGTGGCGTAGGGCCCGAGGCGGTGCCGCTCGGCGCAGCCGTCCCGGGTCTCCACGGTGTGGTGCTTCAGGCAGTAGAACCACGGTCCCTCGGCCACGTGCGCCTCCTGTCAGCCGGTCCCCACGTGCTGGGGACACCCGATCACGTCATGCCCCCGAACGGGGTCGCCACGCTCGCCGCGGTCGTCACTCCTCGACCATCACCTGGTCGTGCCGCGCGTAGAAGGCGGTCATCTCCTCCGGGGACGGCCGCAGCCCGCTCCGGCGCATCTCCGCCATCTCGGCGAAGAACGACTCCCGCGCGATGCCGGGGGTGAACAGGATGAGGAAGGACGCCGGCTCGTCGGAGTCGTTGCGGAAGCCGTGCACGCCCCGCTCGTGGGCCAGCGCGAAGTCGCCGGGCCGGCACGGCTGCCAGCGCCCGCCGGCGTAGAGCGTCAGCTCGCCGGAGAGCACGTAGAAGGACTCGGAGAACGTCTGGTGGAAGTGCGGCGCCGCGCCCGCCGACCGGGGGCCCAGCCGGTACTCGACCAGCCCGAACCGGCCGGCGGTGGCCGCGCCCGGCGCGACCATGCGCAGCGCGGCCGCGCCGGCCTCGGCGAGCGGGTGGTCGGCCAGCGGGCGGACGTCGACGAGGCCGGGATCCGGGTGCGACATGCGGGCAGCCTGCCAGCGACGGCGCCGCGCCGCCGCCCCTGCGCCGCACGCCCGGTCCCCCGGGTGGTGGGGCGCCGCGCCGCGGACCTCCCGCGACGCCGCCCCGTGCGGCATCCTGCGCCGGTGACCTCCGTCCGGCCGCCCGACCGCGACGCCCCGACGTCGGACGACGTGCTCGGGCCCGGCGGTCCCGAGAACCGGGTCGCCGCGCTGCTGCTCGCCGTCCTGCTCGTCGTCGGCGGCCTCACGGGCCTGGTCAACCTGGCCCTGGACGGCGTCGTCCGCGAGGGCGCCACGGGCGTGACCTACGGCGCCACGATGGCCGCCTGCGTGCTCGCCGCGGTGCCGCTGATCGTGCGCCGCCGCGTCGGGCTGTGGCAGACCTTCGGCCTGGTGCTGCTCGGCGACCTCGTCTACGCCGTCGTCGCGCTGTGCATCGAGGACCCGGTGCGCTACGCGACGCCGCTGATGCTGCTGTTCCCCTCGGTGGTGGCCGCGTGGTTCCTGCGGCCGTGGATGCTCGGCGTGCACATGGCGGTCACGCCGGTCGCCGTCGCGGTGGCGGTGCAGCACAGCTACGCGAGCACGGTCGGGCTCGCCGTCCAGGTGGCCGTCTCCGCCGGGATGCTCGACCTCGTGGCGGTCGGCGTGCACCTGCTGCGCCGCCGGGAGCGGCGGCTGCTGGCGGCCACCGAGGCGCAGTCCCGCCGCGACCCGCTCACCGGGCTGGCCAACCGCCGGCACCTGGTCGAGGAGGCCTCCCGGATCTGGCGGCAGGCCCGCCGCGAGGGGCTGCGGGTCGCCGCGATGGTCATCGACCTCGACCACTTCAAGCAGGTCAACGACCGGCACGGGCACGCCGCCGGCGACACCGTGCTGCTGGCCGTCGCCGAGGCGCTGGCCGACACCGTGCGGCCCAGCGACGTGCTCGCCCGCATCGGCGGGGAGGAGCTGGTGGTCCTCGGCCTGGTCGGCGACCCCGGCGAGGCCGCGCACCTGGCCGAGCGGCTCCGGCTCGCGGTGCGGGCCACCCGGGACCGGCACGGGCACGCGGTGACCGCCTCGATCGGCGTCGCGCTGACCCGGCCGGCCGACGGCGAGGACGCCACCGGCGCGCTGTGGCGGCTGGTCGACCGGGCCGACGCGGCCATGTACCGGGCCAAGCAGGCCGGCCGGGACCGGGTGGCCACCGTCGCGCCGCCGCTGCCGCGGCCCACCCCGCCCGGCGAGCGGCTGGACCCGCCGACGGTCCCGGGGGCCGCGCGGCCCGGCGCGGCGCCCACCGGGGCCTGACCTCCCGTTCCACCGGGTGCGGGCGGCGGTTCTCTGCTTCCCTGTCCCCATGACGCTGGTCGTCCCGGACCCGACGCGGACGGTGCCGTTGCCGCGGCGCGAGCAGGCCGACGTCCGCGACCGGTGGCTGACCCAGCGGCTGCTCGACCTCCTGCCCGGCCTGATGGACCGCGCCGGCATCGACCTGTGGCTGGTCGTCGGCCGCGAGGGCGGCGAGGACCCCGTGCTGCCCACCCTGCTGCCGGCCAGCTGGCTGTCGGCCCGGCGGCTGGTCGTCCTGGTCCTGCACCGCAGCGACGACGGCGTCACGCCGGTCGCGGTCTCCCGCTACCCGGTCGGCCAGTTCCTGCCCGGCTGGGCCCCCGGCGACGACGGCGGCGCCGGTGACGGTGGCGACGACGAGGACGCGCAGTGGGCCGCGGTGCGGCGGATCGTCGCCCAGGCCGCGCCGCGGCGGATCGGCGTCGACGTGTCGGCCGGGTGCCCGCTGGCCGACGGGCTGTCGGTGGCCGAGCACCGGCGGCTCACCGCGGCGCTCGGCGACCTCGCCGGCCGGCTGGTCTCCGCGGAGGACCTCGTCGTCGGCTGGCTGGAGACCCGGCTGCCCGAGGAGGTCGCCGCCCTCGACGCCCTGGCCCGGTACACCGACCGGGTGCTGGCCGAGGTCCTCTCCTCCGACGTGCTCGTCCCGGGTGTCAGCACGGCGGCGGACCTGGCGTGGGAGGTGCACGAGCGCATGGCCGGCCGGGGCGTGCCGCCGTGGTTCCACCCCGGGGTCACCGTGCAGCGGGCCGGCGTGCCGCTGCTCGCCGACGGCGGGGTGGAGCTGCCGGCCGTGCCGCAGGACGCCGTCCTGGAGCCCGGCGACCTGGTGACCTGCGACGCCGGGCTGAGCAGCCTCGGCCTGGCCACCGACCTGCAGCGCAGCGCCTACCTGCTGCGCCCCGGGGAGGACGGCCCGCCGGCGGGGCTGCGGCGGGCGTGGGCGGCGGGGCGCCGCGCGCAGGAGCTCACCGCCGCGGCGCTGGTGCCGGGGCGGACCGGCAACGAGGTGCTCGCCGCCGCCCGGGCCGCGCTGGCCGCCGAGGGCCTGGAGGCCGACGTCTACTCCCACCCGGTGGGCGTGCACGGCCACGGCGCCGGGCCGGTCGTCGGCAGGTGGGACGACCAGCGGGGCGTGCCCGGCGAGGGCGACCGCGTGCTGCACCCGGACACCGTGTTCGCCCTGGAGCTCGCCGTCCGGGTGACGGTGCCGGAGTGGGGCGGCCAGTGCCTGCGGCTGGCGCTGGAGGAGGAGGTCGTCCTCACGTCCGCGGGCCCGGCACCGCTCGGGTCCCCGCAGCGCGAGCTGTGGGTCGTCCCCGCGACCTGAGTCAGCGGCGGGGCAACCGCCGGCGCGCCCGCAGCAGCAGCTCGCCCGGGCGCGGCACCGCCCGGGCCGCGCGGCTCGGCGAGCTGGGGGTCACCGCCTGGCCGGCGTGCGCGCCCGAGTACCGGCACGGCGGCCTCCGCGGCGGCCACGTGCCCGAGGTGGTTCACCTCGGTGACGGGCGGGACTCGGCCGTCGTCGTTCCCTGGACGCCCCCACCTGAGATGGGGTCCCAGGTGCCGGCCCGCCCGAGGCGCTCTGCTCGGCGGCCGCGACGAGAGCGTTCGCCGCGGCGTCGTTCGCGATGGCAGAGAAGGACGGTCTTCGCGCCGCGGCCCGGCGAGCGCAGGCGACCGTGGCGTTCCGGTCCCCCGCCAGGGGCCGGCTCGCTCGCGGCCCCTGGCGGCCGGCCCCGGTCAGGGGCCGAGGGCAGTGCAGAGCTCGCCGACGATCTCCGGCTCCAGCACGTCGAAACGCCCGTGGTACTCGGCCGACAGGAGTTCATCGGTCTCGGGGTCGATGACGAGCACCCACAGTCCGATGGCGTGGGCGCCACCGTGGATCTTCAGGTGGATGCCGGTACCGAACACGGTCAGCGTGCCGTCGGGGTCGACCGTGATCCGGTCCATGCCCCGGTCGGCAGTCGTGACGGTCCCGCCGGGGCCGGTGAGGGTGTTGGTGAAGCTGGGATGGCCGACGGCCCGCACGAACTCCCCGTTCCGGTCGAGGTGCACGGTGAGCCGGAAGTGTCCCTTGGCGGAGCTGGTCACGTCGAAACCGCAGGCATCGCTCAGGAAGTCGTCCCGTTCGACCACGGCCGGGTCGAAGGTCACGTTCTCCACGCGCTCAGGGGGCACCGCCGCAGCCGGAGTGGCGACCGCGAACACGCAGGCGCCGGCGGCCAGGGGGACGAACAGGCGACGCTTCATCGGATCACCTCGTCGGGACGGCGTGGTGGCCTCGTCGGGCCAGGGCCGCCAGAGCGTGCTCGTCCTCGCGCCAGGAACGGCGCTCGCCATCCCCGGCCGTGCTGGACCGGCTCGGACCCGCGGCTCGTCGGCACGCTCCGTGCCTGGTCAGGCCCGTGCGCGTCCCGCAGCGGGGCCGGTCGCCGTCCCCGCGCTAGTGCTCGCGGGCCTTGGCCGTCGCCCGGTCGCTGGCCTTCCTGATCGCGTCGACCAGCTCGTCCTTGGTCATCGACGAGCGGCCGTGGACGTCGAGCCGCTTCGCGAGGTCCATCAGGTGTTCCTTGGTGGCGTTGGCGTCGACGCCGCCCCTGGTCTCCCGGTCGGTGTCCGCGCCGCCCTCGGCCCGGGGGTCGCTGGGCCCCTTGTGGTCCTTGGGCTCCCAGTGGTCGCCGACCTTCTCGTGGGTGTGCTTGACCGCCGCCCACGCCACCCGGTTGGCCCGCTGCTCGTCGCCGTCGTAGTTCTCGACGGCGGAGTCGTGGGCCTTGGCGAAGGTGCGCTGCGCCTTCTCGTCCGAGCGCTGCAGGGTGCTGGGGATCTCGTCGGCCTTCGCGTCCCCGCTCCTCGTCGTCTTGGGCATGCCGGCGCAGGTACCCGCGGGTGGGGCGGTCAGTCGTCGGGGCCGAGCCAGGTGACGCCGTGCTCCCGGGAGGCCCGCCGGTAGGCCTCGTCGAACGAGCCGCCGGTCGCGCTGGCCTCGGCGAGGGTGCGGAAGAAGCCCTCGAAGCCGGCCGGGGACGTCATGCACAGCAGCCGGCCCTCGCCGGGCACCACCCGCCGGTGGGAGTGCGGGACGCCGCGCGGGAGGAACAGCGTCCCGCCCGGGCCGACGGTGAACTCCTGCTCGCCGCACACGAAGACGTGCTCGCCCTCGATCACGTAGTACAGCTCGTCGGTGTCCCGGTGCACGTGCCGGGAGGTGTCCAGGATCGGCGTCTGCTCCTCGAACAGGGTGAAGGCCCCGGCCGTGGTGTCCGCGGACGCGCGGACGACGATCGTCGTCCCCCAGAAGACCAGCCGCTCCCCGCCGTCGTGGTCCCGGGCGAAGGGCGGCGCGGCGGTCTCGGCCATGGCGGGACGCTACGCCGGAGGGCGGCCGGCGTCAGCGTCCCGCGGCGCCCCGCGGCTCCACCAGCCAGCGCGACCAGTGCGCCCGCTGCGCCTCGGTCAGCGGCGCCGAGGCGTCGGCGGCGTAGTCGAAGTTGACCAGCACCATCTCCGCGCGCAGGGCCACCTCCCCGTCCTGGGTGAGCTCCTGGCACATGCCGATGGAGCTGCGGCCCAGCCGGGTGATCGACGTCGACACCGTCAGGTGCTCCCCGATCCGGTAGTGCACCTGCCGCAGGTAGTCGACCTCCAGCCGGGCGAGGATGATCCCCCCGCCCGGCGTGGGGTCGACCATGGCCAGCCGGGCGTCCTCGAGCAGGCCGAGGACGCGGGCGTGGTTGACGTGCCCGTAGACGTCGGTGTCGGACCAGCGCAGCTGGACCGGGTGCTCGTGCCGCTCGCTCAGGGCAGGTCCGCCGTCTCCGCGGACTGGCGGTGGGCGCCCTGGGCGTCGTCCGGGTCGGGGTGCAGGGTGCGCTCCTCCGACTCGGCGAGGATCACCTCGGCGGCCACCTCCTCCATGCCGCTGCCCTTCATGCCGGCCTCCTCGGGGAGCAGGTCGGCGCGGGTCTCGACGTTGTGCTCGGTGACGTTGGCCAGGGCCTCCGGGCTCGGCTCCTTGTTCGTGGTCACGCGGACCTCCTCAGAAGCGCTGCTGCTCGGTGCCGATGCCCAGCGCGCGGGCGACGTCCTGGACGTTCTCGAACGTCTGCCCGGCGGGGAGCCGGCGCAGGTCGGCGAGCACGCGGTCCTCGGCGTTGGACTCCTCGGCGCGGGCCACGAGCGCGTCGCGGTCGGCCGGCCACACCTCCTTGCCGAGCGTCTCGGCGATCGCGGCGCGGCGGTCGACGTCGGCCGGGCTGGTGCCGGCCGGGGTGCCCTCCTGGTGCGGGTCGCTCATCGGGTCAGCCTCCGTCACTGGGGGGTCGGGGTGGAGTCGTCGGTGTAGCGCAGGATCGCCGCGACCGGGATGTCGCCGGGCACGGCGGCCCGCGGCACGACGACGACGCCCGCGGTGCTCGCCACGGCGGCGGCCAGCAGCGCGCGCTCGGCGGGGACCGACTGCGCCTCCTGCACGCCGAGGGCGTCCATGTCGGCCCGGTCGATGCCGAGCTCCAGCGGGGAGGCGCCCACGAGCAGCTGCTCGTCGTCGGCGGGGTCGGCGAGGACGAGCGTCTCCACCTGCGCCTTGCGCAGCGCCTCGACGACGTTCGCCGTCCCGGTGACGGCCAGGCCGTGGGCGCCGGCGGAGCTGATCTTCTCGACGGCGTCGGCCTCGTCCCGCGCCTCGTGCTCGGCGACGAGCTCGGCGGCCTTCCGCTCGACCGGCTCGCGGTCGGCGCCGGCGGCCCGGCCGCCCTCGTCGATGGACACGATCAGGTCCGACCACAGCCCGCTGGCCCGGTCGGTGAGGATCTGGCGGGCGCGCATGTCGCCGGCGAGCAGCACGAACCGCGGCTGGTGGCGCCGGACGACCGAGGCGACGTGCTCGGCGACGTCGTCGGCGTTGTGCACCCACTTGTTCTCGGCGTTGTGCTGGTACCGGTGGTGGGCCCAGCCGCCGCCCTGGAACTTGCGGATCTGGAAGGTGTCGCCCTTCACCGTCTCCTCCTCCTCGGCGTGGCCGGGGAGGCTCGCGACGGTGAGGTCGGCGCCGGTGCGGTCGGTGAGGACGACGACGTGCGGGACGCGTCCGGGCAGCGCGCGCAGCACCGGCAGCAGGTCCGGCTGCGGCGACCACTCGGCGAGCTCCTGGCGCGGCACGTCGGCGAGCTGGGAGTCGAAGACGACGGTGCCGTCGGCGGCGACGACGACCGCGCGGCCGCGGATGGTGCCCGCCTCGCCGCCGTCGTTGCCCTCCAG
This sequence comes from Geodermatophilus sp. SYSU D00879, assembly GCF_054050375.1. Classification (NCBI taxonomy): domain Bacteria; kingdom Bacillati; phylum Actinomycetota; class Actinomycetes; order Geodermatophilales; family Geodermatophilaceae; genus Geodermatophilus; species Geodermatophilus sp. SYSU D00879. The sequence goes on along the minus strand of NZ_JBJGZF010000021.1, from coordinate 7,446 downwards.
CAGCCGGCCGCGGACCGCCTCGACGACCGCCTCCGGCGCGCCCTGCTCGGTGAGCCTCTCGGCGACCGCGCGGACGCGGAGGTCGAGCTCGGTGTCGGCGTTCTCGGTGGTGTGCGTGACGTCGGCGGTCACGGTGGCGAAGGGACCTGCGGCCTGGAAGACCGGTGCCAGGAAGGACACGTCCATGGGGTGGGGACCACTTCCTCTGTGCTGATCGGTGGCGGGTCGGCGCCCGCTGCGGGACGCGCTCCGCTCGCCGCCTACCCACCGACCCGAGTGCCACACACCGTGTCGGATCCGGGAGGCGCGGGTAGGCGGTCCCGCATGACCGAGCACGACCAGCTGCCGCTGCCCGACTACGACCACCTGCCGGTGGAGGGACTGATCTCGCGCATCCGCACGCTGGACGCCACCGGCCTGCAGACCGTGCTCGACTACGAGCGGGCCCACGCCGACCGGCTGCAGGTGGTCACCGCCATGGAGAACCGGCTGCGGTCGCTGCACGAGGGCGCCCAGCCCTCCGGCGGCGACCCGGCGTCCCCGGCGGCCGACGACCCGGTGCACGCCTCCGCGGGCTCGAAGGTGTCCGAGGCCACGACCGGCCCGGCGATGAACCCGCCGTCGCAGGGCGACCCGACCAACCCGGCCCAGCCCCGCTCGACCGGCTGACCTCCCTCCGATCCGACGGCGGCCGCGCACCCCACCGGGTGCGCGGCCGCCGCGGCGCTCAGCTGAAGGCGTCGACGATGTCCATGGCGGCCGGGCCCAGCAGCACGACGAACAGGACCGGCAGGATGCACAGCATCAGCGGGAAGATGACCTTGACCGGGATCTGCATGGCCTTCTCCTCGGCCCGCTGCCGGCGCTTGAGCCGCATCTCCTGCGCCTGCGTGCGCAGCACGTCGGCGATCGAGACGCCGTAGACGTCGGCCTGCACGACGGCCCGGATGAACCGTCGCAGGTCCTCCACGCCGGTGCGCTCGGCCAGGGCGAGGTAGGCCTCGCGGCGGGGCTGGCCCACGCCGATGTCCTGCAGCGTGCGCACCAGCTCCTCGGCGAGCGGGCCGCGCCCGTTCCGCCCGGCCCGGGCCATCGCGGCCTCGAAGCCGAGACCGGCCTCCACCGCGATGGTCATCTGGTCGAGGGTGTCGGCCAGCTCCAGCCCGATGGCCTGCTGGCGCTCCTGGCCCCGGCTGTACAGCAGCAGCTCCGGGACGACGTAGGCGACGGCCGTCGTGGCGAGGGCCATGAGCACGGTGAGCGGTCCCGGACGGCTGCTCACCACCAGCAGCCCGAGCGCCGCGGCGATCGCGGCCAGCACCAGCTTGGCGGCGACCAGCCGGGGGACGGGCCAGGCCGCCGGCCGCCCGGCCGCGCCGGCCATCCGGTCCAGCCGGGCCACCGTGCCCGCCGGTGTCAGCACCGAGACCAGCCGGCCGAGCGGTCCCGGGCGGGTCCGGGCGGTCCGCGGGCCGGCGCCGGCCACGTCGAGCCCGCGGGTGAGGTTGGCGCGGGACCGGGCGGCGGCGTCCTCCGGACGCGCGAACAGCGCCCAGCCGAGCAGGGGCACGCCGAGGGCCACGGCCAGCGTGGCGGCGAGGACGGGAGCGGGGACGGTGGTCATCAGAACCGGATCGCCACGGTCTTCTTGAGCCACAGCCCGCCGACGACCAGCAGGCCCGCCGACACGGCGATCATGACCCAGCCGGCCAGGGACTCGGTGAACGCGGAGAGGTAGACCGGGTTGGTCACCGTCAGGAAGGCGACGATGCCGACCGGCAGGGCCATGAGCACCCAGGCCGACAGCCGGCCCTCGGCCGACAGGGCCTTCACCTGACGGCGGATGGCGTTGCGCTCGCGGATCGTGTGGCCGACCGTGTCGAGCACCTCGGCCAGGTTGCCGCCGACCTCCCGGTGGATGGCGATGGCCTGGGCGGTCCAGCGGAAGTCGTCGCTGTCCACCCGCGCGGCCACCTCGTCGAGCGCGACGCCGAGGTCCCGGCCCACCCGCGTCTCGTTGACGATCCGGGCGAACTCCTCGCCGATCGGGGCCGGCGCCTGGTCGGCCACCGCGTCCACCGCGCGCAGCAGGCTGTGCCCGGCCCGCAGGCTGCTGGCCATCAGCTGCAGCGCGTCGTCGAGCTGGTCGGCGAACCGGGCCTGCCGCCGGCCGGTCCGCAGCCGGACCAGCACGTGGGCACCCACCGGGGCGAGCAGCGCGAGCAGCAGCCCGGCGAGCACGCCCCCGAGCAGCCACCCGAGCGCACCGACGACGAGCGTGACCAGGCCGGTGAGCAGCACCAGCTCGGACAGGCCCATCGCGATGCCGGCCCGCTCCAGGGCGGCCGTCCCGGCCGCGACCCCGCCGCGCCGCGCGATCACCTGCTCGACGCCGCCCGAGGCCTGCGCGGCCACCTTCGACAGCAGGGTCGGCGGCGGCGCGACCGACGGGTCCAGCCGGGCCAGCGGCACCCGGCGCGGGCCGGCGGGCACCACGCCGAGGGCCAGGACGGCCAGCCCGCCGGTCACCAGCACCAGCCCGAGCAGCAGCAGCGCCGGGGACATCAGGCCCACCGCCGCGCGTGCACCGGCTCGGGCGTGCCGAACACCGCCGGGGAGACCCGGATCCCGAGCTCCTCGAAGCGGTCGGTGAACCGCGGCCGGACGCCGGTCGCGACCGGCTTGCCGAGGAACCGGCCCGAGGGGTCGACGCCGGCCGAGTAGTCGAACAGGAACGCGTCCTGCAGCGTGACCGTCTCCCCCTCCATGCCCTGCACCTCGGTCACGTGGGTGACCCGGCGGGTGCCGTCCCGCAGCCGGGTCAGCTGGACGACGACGTCGACGGCCGAGGCGATCTGCTCGCGGATGGCCCGCAGCGGCAGGTCCATGCCCGCCATGAGCACCAGGGTCTCCAGGCGCGCGATGGCGTCGCGCGGCGAGTTGGCGTGCACCGTCGACAGCGAGCCGTCGTGGCCGGTGTTCATCGCCTGCAGCATGTCCAGCGACTCACCGCCGCGGCACTCCCCGACCACGATGCGGTCGGGGCGCATCCGCAGGCTGTTGCGGACCAGGTCGCGGATGGTGATCGCGCCCCTGCCCTCGATGTTGGGCGGGCGCGACTCCAGGCGGACGACGTGCTCCTGCTGCAGCTGCAGCTCGACGGCGTCCTCGATGGTGACGATCCGCTCGCCCTCCGGGATGAACGACGACAGCACGTTGAGCAGCGTCGTCTTCCCGGTGCCGGTACCGCCCGAGACGATGATGTTGAGCCGGGCCTCTACGCAGGCGTGCAGCAGCTCGGCCATCTCCGGGCTGAGCGTGCCGAAGCCGATGAGGTCGTCGACGCCGAAGGGGTCCTTCGAGAACTTGCGGATGGTCAGCGTCGACCCGGAGAAGGCCAGCGGCGGGATGATCGCGTTGACCCGCGAGCCGTCGGCCAGGCGCGCGTCCACCATGGGCGAGGACTCGTCGATCCGGCGTCCCACCTTGGAGACGATCCGGTCGATCACCCGGCGCAGGTGCTCCTCGGAGGTGAACCGGGCGGCGCTGCGCACCAGCTTGCCGCCCTGCTCGACGTAGACCATCTCCGGGCCGTTGCACATGATCTCGGTGACCGTCGCGTCGTCGAGCAGCTTCTGCAGCGGGCCGAAACCGAGCACGTCGTCGGCCAGCTCCGCAGTCAGCCGGGCCCGCTCGTCGGGCGAGAGCGGCACCTTCTCCTCGTCGACGACGGTGTCCAGCTCGCCGAGGACGATGCCGCGCAGCGCGTCCTCCGACAGCGACGGGTCGTTGAGCCGCGCCCCCATGCGCTCGAACAGCGCCTTGGCGACGCGGTCCTTGAGCCGGGTGAGGGCGTCGGTCGGGGGCGCCGGGGCGACCGGGGTCACGGGCCGGGGCGCCGGGACGACCGGCGGCGTCGCCGCGGGCGTCGGCTTCTGCAGCGCGACCGGCGCGGGCGCCGGCTCGGCCGGCCGGCCCTTGGCGGCGGCGAGGCGGGAGGCGAGGTTCACGACGCCGCCCGGTGCTTGGCGCGGTAGCGGCCCGGCTTGACCAGCGGGGTGGCGGCGAACCGGGAGACCAGCCGGCGCAGCTCCTTGGCCGCCGGGTCCTTGCCGTGGCTGGCGAGGATCGGCACGCCCTGGTTGGTCGACGCCGGGACCGCGGGCGACCGCGGGACGACGACGTCGACCCCGGTGCCGATCGCGGACTCGACGTCGCGCTGCGACAGCCCGTTCTTCGGGTCGGCCATGTTCATGACCACGTGCCGCCCGGCCGGGATCATGCCGAGCTCGCCGAGCACCTGCACCTCCTTGCGCAGACCGCGGACGCCGGGCACGTCCATGCTGCTCAGCAGGACCACGTCGGTGGCCCCGTCGATGGCGGCCAGCGTCTGCTCCGACAGCCCCGGTGCGGTGTCGACGACGACGTAGCGGAACTCGCGGGCCAGGGCGTGGAGCAGTCGGCTCACGTCCTCGGCGGTCACCGTATCCCCGGCGGCCGGTGACTCCGACCCGCAGACGGCGAACAGCCCGCTGGGGTGCTGGGTGAGGAAGGTCTTGAGGACCATGGTGTCCTGGCTGGCCGGGCCGTGGACGGCGTCGGGCAGCGTGTACTCGGGCACCAGGCCGAGCGCGGAGGCGACGTCGCCGAACTGCACGTCGAGGTCGACGAGCACGGTGCCCTGCGGCGCCGCGGTGGCCAGGCCGACGGCGAGGTTGGTCGCCACCGTCGTCTTGCCGACGCCGCCCTTGGGCGAGGCGACGGTGATGACCCGGCCGGTGAACCGGGCGGTCTCCTCCAGCGGGCGCAGCACCCGCCGCCGGTCGGCGGCGGCCGCGCCGGCGCGCTCGACGGCCGCGGCGAGGTCGGCCGGCTCGGCGCGCGGTGGCACCAGGTCGCGGATGCCGGCCCGCATCGCCGCCTGCCACAGGTCCGGCGTGGGCTCGGCGACGAGGACGACGCTGATGCCGGGGCACTGCACGTCCAGCCGCGCGGCCAGGCTCAGCACCTCGTGCAGCGGCGCCAGCGGGCCGACGAGCAGGACGTCGGGCAGCTCGCCGTCGGTGAGCAGCTCGAACAGCCGGCCCGGGTCGCCGGGCAGCCGGCCGGGCGGCAGGACCTGGACGTCGCCGTCCGCGGCGGCCACGACCCGGGACCGGAGGTCGTCGTCGGCGCCGGCGAGCACGACGCGGCTCATTCGGTGGCCTCCGCGGCCACGGCGCCGAGCGCGGCGAGCAGGTCGCCGTAGACGTTGCCCTGGGTGACGACGCGAGTGCCGGACGTGTCGGTGCCCTCGCGCTCGAGCGCCAGCCACACGGTCGCGTGCTCCATGCCGAACACGACCCGCTCGGCGTCGCGGGCCGGCAGGGCCATCGTGACCATCAGGTTCCCCGTCGGGGCGACGCTGGTGGCCGAGGCGGTCTCCACGTCCCCGTCCTCGGTGCCGGCGGGCGCCGGGGCGCCCTGGACCTGGGTGACGAGGACGCCGTGCAGGGTGGCGTGCGTCGTGCCGATCTGCTCGTCCTCGGGGTCGGCGTCGATGTTGCCCTGCAGCTCCATCGAGATGTAGACGCCGATCTCGTCGCCGGCGGCCAGCCGGCCCCCGACCGCGCGCTGCGGCTCGAGGACCACGCTCACCTCCGACAGCCCCTCCGGCACCGGCACGGTGCCGGGCGCCTGCAGGTCGCCGGGTGCGGCGAACCGGCCGGCCAGCAGCTGCTCGCCGGGCTCGAGGTCCGCGGTGGCGACCTGGCCGGTGAGCTGGTCGAGGTCGGTCACCCGCCCCTCGACCGCCGCCTTGGCGGGCAGCACCTCGGTGCGGACCAGGTCGGCGACCTCCTCGGCCGGGGTGCCCTCGGGGATCGGCTGGTCCACCACGAGGACCTCGACCGTGCGCACCCCCGCGAGGGCGCGGGCGTCGGCGCCGCGCACGTAGGCCAGCAGCACCACGGTGCCGGCGGCCACGAGGACCAGCGCCGCGACGGCGGCGAGCAGTCGGCGTCTCACGGAAGGGCCCCTATCGGATCAGTCGGAGGATGGACGCGCCGAGGTCCGGGGCGTCGGTGCTGGTGTCGAAGGCGCCGGAGGCGTCGACGAAGCGGGTGAAGTAGCCGCGGATGCAGCGCTCCTCGCCCTTGCAGGGCGCACCGGAGTCGAAGAGCCCGCCGAAGTGGTAACCGGTGATCGTGAAGGCGGCGTAGCCGTAGACCTCGTACCAGGCGCCGCTGCCGGTGCCGCCGGACTCGTCGAAGATCGGCAGCAGCACGGTCCGGCCGACCAGGGCCGCGACGTCACCGACCGAGCAGCCCTGCGACGGGTTGTTGCCCGGCTCGGAGTCGAAGCGGTTGCCCATCCGCGTGGTCGCCTTGCAGGTGTTGCCGCCGTCGGACTGCAGCCATCCGAAGCCGCCGGGCACGAACATGCGCGAGGGGCCGGTGCAGCCGGTGTCGGACTTCTTGGGCAGCACGATGGTGCGTTCCGTGGTGCCCGAGGGCACGCCGCCGCCGGTCTGGGCCTGCCACTCGCACCAGGAGAAGATCAGCGGCAGCATGGCCGTCCCGCCGCTGGGCGCGCCCCAGGTGACGGTCGCCGTCGCCGAGACGGAACTCGCGTCGTGGCCGATGACCGGGGCGAACCAGTGCTCGCGGGGGGCGCTGCCGGTGACCGTCACGCGGGTGGGCCCGCTCTGCAGCAGCGGCGGGGCCGCGGTGGCCGCGCCGGCGCCGGCGGCGGCCTCGTCGTTGGCGTCGACCAGCTCCTGGGCGGTGGCCTGCATGTCGCCGCAGGCGCCGCGGGCGCAGTCGCGGGCCACGGCGAGGGCGGCGGCGTCGGCGGCGACCTGGAGGCGGGCCTTGTCGGCGTAGAGCGCGCCGACGTCGACGGCGATCGCGGTGAAGCCGAGCAGCGGGACGAGCAGGACGGACAGCAGCACGGCCACCGCGCCGCGCTCGCCGGTCAGCCGGCGCCGGAGGCGGGCCCGCAGCGGGCGGGTCAGCCGTTGCACCGCATGACCCCCGTCCCGGTCAGGTCGACGTCGGCGCCGAAGAAGCCGGTCAGGAAGGGCATGGGGTAGCTGATGGTCACCCGCACGTTGGCCGTGGTCGTCGCGGTCATCGGGCACGCGGCGGGCGTGATGGCGATCTGGGCGTCGGTGATCACCGGGTCGAGGGTGGGCGCGGCGTCGCGGACGGCGGCGCGGGCGGCGGCCGGGTTGCTCTGCAGCGCCATGACCCGGGCGCCCTCGCGGGCCGCCGCGGACAGGGTGCCCTGGACCTGGAAGGCGTGGCCGAACTCGACGATCCCGAGGACCAGGATCATCAGCAGGGGCACGATCAGCGCGAACTCGACGACGCTGGCGCCGCGCTCGCGGTGCAACCGCTTCCTCATGTCAGCCTCCCTCCCTGGACGCTGCGGCCGGGCGTCGTGGCGACTCGTCGTCGCCACGAC